>NZ_KV820419.1:292541-308924 GCF_001815375.1 Neisseria sp. HMSC065C04 | reverse complement strand
GTCAAGACAGAGACACTGTCTACGACGACAGCGAACTGAAACGCCGCCTCACTGCTTTGGAAAACCGACCAGCCCCAAAAGCAGAATCGCCATATAGTGAAATACAGGAAGGCTACATCGCGCGTGAGAATTTCGGCTTTATTCCCGAAAACAACACGCCGGCCACAGTGTCTTTCCCCAAACCATTCAGCCGCCGCCCCGATATTTTCGAGGCTTGCTTAGACATCCGCAGCAATTCGGCGCGCTTGCAATACATCCAAAACGTGACCGCGTCAGGCTTTGACTTGGCAACCAATTACAGCCCCGAATTAAAAGGCGTTTGGTATCGCGCCGCCATCTTAAAATCCAACTAGGAGCAATCAATGCAAACCATCAAAATCAACGACGACAACACCCTGTCAATCGAGCTTTCCACCGGCGACCGCTACACCCTGCGCGAGCCGCTGGCCAAAGACATGGAGGGCTTAGGTCAGGATTTGATTAAAGTTAAACATACAGACACCATCCAAAAGCTGCTGGCCAAGATCTCAACGCCGCCGCTGACGCGTGTCGCCTATGGCAAATTGAGCATGTCAGACGCTCAAGTCTTAAACGTTGCCATTGATTTTTTTTCAGCGCCGCCGTCAGCCAAAGCCGAGATGGAGGCAGCCTTGCAGGACTTGGGCTACTCCCAAAGCTCAAATTCCGAGCCGAACACGTCGCCCGAATCCTAAGCGGCGAAGCCGACATCTATCAGGCGGCGGCAGACGAAGAGAAAAAGTATTACAACTTAGTCAACGACTGCCTCGCCCAATGCGCGGCGACCTTCGGCAGCCTCGACAAGTTCGAGCAATGCAACATCGCCGAGCTGATTGAGTGGACGCACAAGGCAATTCAAATCAACATGCCCGAAGAGTAAACAAAGGCCGCCTGAATATTTCAGACGGCCTTTTGTAATCAAAAAACAGGACAAATCATCATGTCAAAAAGCCTCGAATTAAAAATCATCATGTCGGCCACCGACAAAGCCAGCGCGGCTTTTAAAAAGCTACGGAGTGCAGGCGATGTATTGGGGCAGACGCTCGACAAACTCGAAGGCGAGATGAAAGGCTACGAGCGCGCGCAAGCAAGGCTGACGCAACGCGTGCAGCTAACTGCGAAAATAAAAGAGCAAACCAAAGCCCTGATGGAAAACAGGCTTGCCCAAAAAGCAATAAAAGACGAAATCGCCAAGACAGGCGTGCCAACCAAAGCGCAGGCGCGAAACTTAGAAAAACTGCAAGCAGCCCAAGAAAAACTGCAAAATAGCCAAAGCCGCTACCAACAAAAAATCGAAGAAATCAACGCCGAGCTGAAAAAACACGGCGTCGTCACAAAAGACGCGGCCGCAGCTCAAAAACAATTAGAGCAAGCCGCGAAGAAAACCGAAGCTGCCCTGCAACGTCAACAGAAAGCGATGGCGGCACGAGATAAAGCCGCCGCCGCCAAGTCCCAAATGACCGAAGCCGGAATGCGCGCCGTCGGCCTGATGTACACCGCGCGCGGCATTGCCGACACCACGCGCAACGTCCTCTCCGCGCCGGTCCAAGCCTACGCCGACACCGAAACCGCATCCACCGACCTGCGCGCGGCCATGATGGACAATACCGGCAAAGTCTCCGCCCAATATAAAGACATCGACAATCTGGCCACGCGCTTGGGCGACCGCCTGCCGGGTACGACGGCCGACTTTAAAAACCTGATGACCATGCTGATCCGTCAAGGCATGAGCGCGCAGACCGTCTTGGGCGGCACGGGCGAAGCCGCCGCACTTTTGTCCGTCCAACTCAAAAAAAGCCCCGAAGCCGCCGCCGAGATGGCCGCCAAGCTGCAAGACGCAACGCGCGGCACGGAAAAAGAAATGCTGGCCATCATGGACCAAGTCCAACGCCTCTACTACGCAGGCACGGACGACAGCAACATCTTGGGCGCGTTTTCCAAACTCTCCCCCGCCCTCGATACCCTCAAAATCAAGGGCGAAGCCGCCATGAAGATGATGTCTCCGCTCGTCGGTATGCTCGACCAAGCAGGACTGTCGGGCGAATCGGCAGGCAACGCCATGCGTAAAGTATTCACACGCATGATGGATACAAAAAAAATCGATAAGGTCACAAAAGGGACAGGCATCTCCCTCGACTTTACCAACGGCCAAGGCGAATTTGGCGGCTTGGACAAAATGTACGAGCAATTGGCCAAATTAAAAACCATCAACACCGAGCAACGCCTCCAGATTCTTCAAGGCATCTTTGGAGACGATGCCGAGACGCTGCAAGCCCTGAATACGATGATTGAGAAAGGCAAGGCAGGCTACGAAGAATTTGCCAAAAAAATGGAAGCCCAAGCCAGCCTTAATCAGCGCGTCAACGACCAATTAGGCACGCTGACCAACTTATGGGACGCGGCGAGTGGCACGTTTACCAACTTTTTAGCCAAAATGGGCGAATCCATCGCGCCCGAATTAAAAGAGCTGACCAAATGGATTGGCGACATCAATGAGAAATTAAGCAACTGGGCCGCCCAAAATCCAGAGACTGCCAACACCATCATGAAAATCGTCGCCGCCATCGGCATTTTTCTGACCGTCGTCACAGGCATCGGCGCGGCCATTTCCGCCGTCCTCGTCCCCATCGCCCTGGCTAAATTCTCATTCTTCAGCCTATTCGGCGTCTTTTCAGGCGGCGGCGGCGCGATTTCCACCATCATCGGCTGGATTGGCCGTCTGGGCATGGCGCTACTAGGCTTCGGCGCCAAAGCCGCCGTTTTCCTCGTAACCAACCCATTCGGCTGGGCTATCCTCGCCGTCACTGCCATCGTTTTGTTATGGCGCAACTGGGAGACCGTCAAAGCCGCCCTGATTTCGGGCTGGAATTGGATAAACAACGTATTCTCCAAAAACCCGATTTTAAATTTTGTCTTCCCGTTTATCGGTATCGCGCGCCTGATTGTTAATAACTGGGGCGTCATCAAGACATTTTTTGCCAACCTTTGGGCGTCGATTTCCGCAACATGGAATAGCGGCGTGTCTTATATTTCCTCGCTGGTATCAAACATCAAGGCGCGCGTCTTGGCTGGATTTGCCGCAATGGCAAACTACATCCGCTCCATGCCGTTGGTACAGTACATTTCCAGCAAGTTCAACTCAATACTGGGTTATCTTCAAGGCTTGGGCAGCCGATTTTTGGCGGCAGGCAGGAATCTTATCCAACAAATCATCAACGG
The DNA here is from genome assembly GCF_001815375.1 of Neisseria sp. HMSC065C04. Lineage (NCBI taxonomy): Bacteria > Pseudomonadati > Pseudomonadota > Betaproteobacteria > Neisseriales > Neisseriaceae > Neisseria > Neisseria sp. HMSC065C04. The sequence continues at coordinate 305,687 of NZ_KV820419.1, read as the reverse complement.
CGTGACATCAAAATTAGCCTATTTGCGTGAAAAATTCAGCAGTATCGGCAGCATGATTAGCGGCGGTATCGCCAAAGTAGGTAAGGTATTTGACGGCAAGGGCTACTCGACAGGCGGCTACACAGGCGCAGGCCGTGTCAACGAGGCGGCCGGCATCGTCCACAAAGGCGAAGTCGTATTTAGTCAGCGCGACGTCGCAAAATTCGGCGGCTGGCAGGCAGTCGAAGCCATCCGACGCGGCGGCGCAGGCGTACTCGCCAACATCGGCAACCGCTTAGGACTGGGATTTTCAGACGGCCGCAAAACCGCCCTGCCCAGCCCGACCCGATTCAATGCCGCGCCCCACGCCGTCAGCATGGCAGGCGACAACATCACAATCAACGTTCACGCCGCGCCCGGCATGAGCGAGCAGAGCCTCGTCAACGCCATCATGGCCAAGCTCAACGAGCGCAGCCAAGCCAAGCAGCGCCGCCGCAATTCCTCATTTTTTGATAAGGACTAAATCAAATGGTTTTATTAGGCAGCCTTGGAATGTTTGTGTTTTTAATGCGCACCATCCCTTTTAATCAATACAGCCGCAGCCAGGCATGGAAACACCCAAACCAAGCAACCGTCGGCACCATGCCTCCTGCCCAATTTACAGGCAAAGACCCCGAAGAAATGACCATCGAAGCCGAGCTGCGCCCCGAAGTCACAGGCGGCACAGGCAGCATCGAAGCCCTGCGCATGATGGCGGCCACCGGCAAGCCATACACCCTCATCATGGGACACGGCAAAATCATGGGCAGCTACGTCATCACAAACATCCAAGAGCGCGGCAGCCAGCTAAACCAAGACGGCAGCGCGCGCGCCATCTCTTTCAGCATGAGCCTGAAAAAAGTTTCCGACAAATCGCTTGGCCTCGAAGGCGCCGCCCTCAACGTCGCCGTCTCCGTCGTCCGAAACCTGACAGGGATTTAACGCCATGCAATTAAATTTTGATTCCATCAGCGCCGCCGCCCAAAAAGCCGCCGCCAAAATCTTTGACGAAGTCAGCGGCAAAAACGCCCGGCATCTCACGCCGGCGGCCGAGCTGACCATAGACGGCCGACGCTTTGGCACGCAGGCCATGAGCCGCATCATCAGCATCAGCCTGACCGACAAGCGCGGCTTTGAAGCCGACGAGCTGACCATCGAACTGGACGACCACGACGGCACAATCGCCATCCCAAAAACAGGCAGCAAAATCACGCTCAAACTGGGCTACCAAGAAACTGGCCTTGTCGAAAAAGGCGAATATCTAGTATCCGAATTTACCGCATCAGGAAGCCCCGACCGCCTAAGCATTACCGCGCGCGCCGCCGACCTTGCCAAAGCCCTCGCCGAGCAAGTCGAGAAAAGCTGGCACAAACAGACGCTCTACCAAATCATCGAGACCATCGCCCAAAAGCACAAGTACGAATACATCATTAGCAAGGATTACCAAAACCAGAAAATCGAACACATCGACCAGACCAACGAATCCGACGCGTCGTTTATGAGCCGCCTCGCCGAACAGTACGACGCCATCGCCACCATAAAAAACGGCAAGCTCTTATTTATCCCGGCAGGCGAAAGCCAAACCGCCAGCGGCCAGCCCATCCTGCCCACCACCATCACGCGCACCAGCGGCGACAGCCACAGCTTTACCTACTCCAGCAGCAACAGTTATCAGGCCGTGCGCGCCTATTACACCGACAAAAAGACCGGGCAAAAAAAAGAAGTCCTCGTCAACAAAGACAACGCCTACCCCAATAAAAAAACAGTCAGCGAGACAAAAATCATCAAAGGAAAAGCCGTAAAAGGCAAAACCCAAAAAGGCAAAGCCACCAAGGGCAAGACGGTAAAAGGCAAAAAAGGCAGGCAGTACACAACAAAAAAAGTCACGACAACAAAAACCGTGATCGATAATCGCAAAGTCAACACCGAAGGCCAAAAAATCAAAACCCTGCGCCATCTGTATGCCACAGAAAGCGGCGCATGGTCAGGCGCGCGCGGCGCATTTAAAAAAATACAGCGCGGCGTTGCCGAATTTAGCATTACACTCGCCGTCGGCCGCCCCGACCTCTACCCCGAAACGCCTGCCGTCGTCAAAGGCTTCAAGCCCGAAATCGACGCGGAGGCTTGGCTGATTACCGAGGTTTCGCATAAAATCGACAGCGGCGGCTATACCGCAAGCATACAATTTGAAGCGCGCATCGTCCCCGACATCACGCTCTACGAAGACGCGCCGACCAACAACTTCCAGCCGACAGGCGAGACTACGGAGATTATAAAAAATGGAAAACAAAGCTCATGATCCATACGCATGGATAAACGAAAAAATCCAATACTGGCAACAAAAAAGCCGAGAAGCCAGCGAAGCCGCCGACATCGACGCATTCAATCACGCCGAGCGCGAACTCGCCAATTATCAAGCCATGCGCCAAATAAAATATTAGCCCGACAAAAAGGCCGTCTGAATTTCAGACGGCCTCTGTTTTTAATAGATTAAATAATGATCGAGATTTATCACAATACAGCTACAACAACAGGATTTCGGATTACCCATTCGCCGTTGTCTTCGCCAGCGGCGGCCGATTCGCCTTTAATCAAAACAAAATTCTGACCAACATAACTATGGAAAACATTTGCTTTCACGCCGAAATGTTCACAAGCATCACGGCCAAGGCATTTAATTGCACGAATAACAGCTTCTTCGGTCAAATCTTTAATTCCCATAGTGCTGATTCCGTCTAACTCTTCTTCGGTTTTTTCGCCATCAATCCAAACAAATGAATTACTCAACTCTTCTCCGGCTCTATGTTCTTCGGTAGTAGCACGAATGCCATAAAAAGCAAAACAATCATCGTCATTTTCAATGATGTTGATAATTTTTTGAATTTCGTTCATTTTATTTGTCGCTCGTAGTAGGTCCATGTGTGTATATTACCGCATTAAATGCGGTAATGCAAGGATTACATCGTTAGATTTTGTAAAAGCTGAATCCATTTCATGTGAGGCATGTCGGCATGGCTTTTAAGCTCTATCCCAGCCTCCCATCTTTGCCATGTAGCGATATTAGTCCCAATAAGGTCGGCCGCTGCCTGCTGCGTCAGCCCATACTTTTGGCGCAGGGCTTTCAAATTGTTTGGCGTGTAGCCAAACTCCGCGTTTTCAATCATAAATCCCCCTATTGTCGATTTCTTCGCGCGCGTTCCCATGCTTCGCCTGCTTCTTTGGCAATGCGGGGCGCGTTTTTGATTTGCTCTAAAGTGAGGTTTTCAGGCTGGGCAATCAGCCGCCCGTCAAACACGCCGTCGGTAACCTTTGAAAACTCAAAAACCCAGCCATCTTCATGGCTGGCCGTTTGCGTTTCAAAATCAACCGACCATTTCCGCTGCCAGTTTCTATTTGGATGAGCCATTATTTTTCCTTTCAAAAAAGCCGCCATATTTCAGGCGGCTTATCTTTTATCTGTTTTTAATGATTTTTTCAATTTCTGAAACCCAGTATCCGCTATGAGGCTTTTTCTCATAACCCTTGATGATTTCGTCAGTAAGTTCAACTTCGCCATATTCTGTCAAAGTGCCGATTGCATATTGATGGCGGTAAACTTTATAAGTGTTTCCTGACAGTTTTTCAAGACGATATGAACCAGTTTTGATAATTTCCATTTTAATTTCCTTACCCCTGATTACCCGAGGCGCGGTTTGCGCGGCTGCGCTGAATCCATGTGTGTATATTACCGCGCCTAATGCGGTAATGCAAGCACTTTTTCAAAAAAAATCACACGAACGGCATTTTTTTATTCGTCCAGCGACAGATTGAACATAACAGGCATCCCCGGCGTGATGGCGATACCATATGTGATGCCATCTTCAGTATAAGAATCCTTTGCTTGTTCCTCCGGATTCTTATTGAAATCCTCCGCCAGTTTGACGCTCATTTTTAAAAGTTTGGCGGACAACTCCTTACTTTTTGCTGCGTCGTCGGAAATAGGCGCAGTCAAGATGGCGATGGATTTCCCAAACAAGCCCAGCAATTCCGCGCCGTCACCTGTTGCCGACGGCGCGGCAAGAATGAGTATTCCGCGCGGCTTTTTGTTTTCCGGGCTGGCAGAAATAATCATGCTTAGGCTTTCAGAGGCCGTATGCTGATAAACAAGATTGACCGAGTCTTTCTCGCCGGTTGGCTGGGCATTTTTCGGGATAGGCTTGGTTTTCGGATAATCAAAACGCGCCATCTGGCTGTTGATCCGTTGGCGCAGCTCTTCAAAGCTGATGGGCAGCTCTTTTTTCGGCGTGTTGATGGTCAAATCATAGCCTTTCTCGCTGGTAGGATTGGAGGCGCTGTCATCGGCTGGCCGCGTTTCGGTTTGGGTATCCGCCGCCGTCTGCTTCGCATCGTCATCATCGACCATCAGCAACGAGCCGCCGACAAACATGGCCAGACCCAAAGCCAGCGACTTCGCCCAAAAGCCGCGCGTTTGAATCGCTCCGGTTTTCCTGTCTTTCAAGAGCTTCGGAAAAATAATGCCGATAAATCCGGCTACCGCCATCGCGAAGCCAAACAAAAACAACAAAATTCCAATAATAAACATCATGTGAGTTTCCCTTCTTTTTTTCTCTAAGTTTGGTTGATAAAACTAAATATCCAAAAAATTCAACGGCAGGACTTTCCAAAATTTGCCGTGAATAAACAAATCGTCAAATTCTTCCGGCTCGATGACAAAGTCGGATTTGCCGTAAATCGGGTTATCGCTCGTCACATGTATCACGCCTGCTTTGCCGCGCGCCAGGCGTTTGATGTATGTGTAGCCCTGAAAAGTAAATAAGTACACGCCGCTAGATTCAAACTCCACGACATCAGTTTTGATTAAAGTGATCGACTTCGGCGGTATCGTCGGCTCCATGCTGTCTCCGTCGGGCGACATCAGCTTCACGCCGTGCAGATTATCCGTGCCGAGCAACTCTTTCAGCGCCGACTTCGGAATCTCCAGCGAGTGCAGCAATTCAGGATAGTCGGCGTTGAGATGGCCGCTGCCACACGAGGCGGCAACGTCGAATAAATCCAAGCGCGCCGTTTCGATGCCGTCTGAACTTTCAGACGGCCTTTTCATATGGAAATCGTCCTGATAAGGCAATGGGAATCCTGAAATTTCAGATATTTTTACCATTGTTTCAAACGTTGGCTTATTCCGCCCTTTCTCAATCGCATTGACGCTCGCTTTTGTCGAGAAACCAAGCTCAAAAGCAAAATCTTCTTGGGTCATGCCTGCTGCTTTTCTCGCTTCAGTAGCCCATTTTGCCAAATCATAAGTCATAAAATTCTCCATGTTTTCAGCATTGTAAATTCTAAATAGACAAAAAACGGCTACTAAAAGTTTACTTTTTAGGATATTTAAAATATACTTTGTTGAACTTAAGGAGCAAAAATGAACAATTTAGACAAAGCAATTAAAGCCGCAGGCGGTCAAGCCGCCCTTGCCGCGAAACTAGGGAAAAAGCGTTCTACTGTAAATAGTTGGGTAAAAGGAAGAAACAAAATCCCTGCTGAAATCGCAGTAGAAATCGAAAAGCTGGGATATGGCGTACGCCGCGAAGATTTAAGACCAGACGTATTTTTATAATTTACTTTTACCGAAACCGGAGCAAGAAAATGTCAGCAATGAAACCCAAAACAACCGGCCGCCGCATTTTGTCAGCCGTTTGGCTGCATACGGTGGAAACCGCAGGGCGTGAAAAAGCGGCGGCCATGAGTCCGAAATATGAGCCGCCGCGCATGTCCGAAGTAAGAGCCTATGGCTTCAAATATTCGGGTCAGGTATTGGCAATCAAATCAAATGCCAGCGCGTAACCTTTGACCGCCTTGCCATCGCCGCGCCAGCCAATATCACGCAGGCCGATGTCGTAAAAGATGTCGAGGATTTCAAAGTGGTAATCGTGATCGAAGGCGATAGAGCGGTAAGGCTTCCCATCGTGAAGAATGCAAAGCCGGTAGTCGGGAGCCTCGAAGTAGTCGGGATGTGATTCAAGCAATCGGCTGACTGCATCATCAAAATCGGGGCGCGCTTCGGTAAGGTATTTATCAATAGACATTTAAGGTCCTTAAGTTGTTTGGTGAGAGATTCAATCTTAGGGAAAACGCAGAATGAATACAAGCAATCTGCATATCTAAACGGAGCAAAAAAATGTGCAAAACAAATATCGGATACATCCACACGGTTACAACTGCCGCCGTCGAGGTCAAATTCTACGGCGAAGAGCTTGACCTGATGGAATCGGCGGCCTGCGCGGCGAATAAATCGTTAAGCGAATTTGCCGCCGAAGCTGCCCTAGAGTACGCAGAAACCTACCTGCGCGCCTACGCGGCAGCCAGGACAGACGTCGAGCTGAAACACGGTTTAATTTAAAAAAATAAAAGGTGGGGATATGTCAAACAATCAATTAATCATCGTAAACGCCAAGCATCAAGAAATCGCGCGCCATGAGCTGACCGACCGCGAAGCCGAAAACTTCCGCCGCGCCGAGCCGATGAAACGCTTTCCAAACATCCGCGCAACGGCGACCTACCGCAAACACGGCGGCGGCCTAGTGGTTTACGCAAGGGAGCAAGCCCATGACGGTCAAAAATAGAAACCAACACGAAAAAGGCCGTCTGAAATTGGCGCAGCAAGCCTGCCCATGCTGCGAAGAGCCTTGTGTCGTTTACGCGTCCACGCGCCAAACCATCCTGACGCGCCTGTTTTACCTACGTTGCACCAATCCACTCTGCGGATGGACTGGAACAGGATATTTCGAGATTACCGGCACGATACAAAAAGGCAGCCGATTCTACGCCCAAGAGAGCAACGAGCCGCCGGAAATACACGGCGAAACACTCAAGGCAGTGGAAGAAGACATCAAACTCAAGCAGCAGGAAACGCTGCTGCCCTAGGGGGAAAACATGAATCAGCAACAAACCATGCAAAGCATCCGCCAAACGCTGGCCGCCGCCAAATCCAAGCAAGCCAAGATTTTTAATGCCCTAGAGCGCGACGCCATGCCGAGCCAGCCGAAACCAGCCTACACAGCCAACGAGCTGGCCGCCATGACCATGACGCTGGGGCAGGTGGAGCAAGTCGAGAAAGTGCAGGAAATCGTCGCCCAGCTTCGCCAGTTGGTGCAATCGGTCAATACCATCAATGTCGCCTACGGGCTGGGGATGCCAAACCTGACAGCCAACGAAATAAACCATTACCTGCTCGACCTCGACAACCGCGTCCGAAGCGCAGGCTACGCCGCCAACAAAATGGGCGTGGACGAAGTAGTAAAGAAAATCGGAACAGTACAAGCCAAGCAGCGGCCGCCCATCACAGACCGCCGCGCCATCAGAGGCAATTAAAGGGAAAGAAAAAGATGAGAATTTTAGCTTTATTTGATGATGGCAACGGGAGCGTAAAAAAGGCACTGCCCGACCATGATGTCGTATCGGTAGGGATTGGAAACGCCGATATTGTGATGGATTTATCAGACTTGAAAAATATAAAAAAACTTGTCGATATGCACAAAAAAACTCCGTTTGATTTACTGATGGCAAGCCCGCCGTGTGAATCTTGGAGCTTCGCAACCGCAGGCGATAACGGAAACGCTTATCGAGATAAAAACAGCCTAGCGTTACGAACTTTTCAAAACTGGAAAAAACACCCGTATGTGTCAGTCCGTAAATTGGTTGAGCGTAACGCCCCTGAAATTCCGGCTGTCTATTCTAGATATTTGAGGAAGGGAGTGAATGGCGATTTAACAGCGTTGTTCACAGCTGAATTGGTTAAGGCTTTGGGAATCCCGTTTGTTATCGAGAATCCCCAATCATCAATGATTTTTGAAAAGTTGGAGCGCGAGGGGTTGAGTTTTGTGAAGAACGTAGCCTGTTACGCCGCATATAGCGATGATTTCCCACTTAAGAGAACTGGCTTTGCTTCCGGCATAGCGATGAATTTAAAACAGGCAAACCGTGCGAAATTCGCATTTAACGCATGGAAAGGAAGCCGTCATATCGTGAGGTCATCTATACCTGTTGATTTAATTAAAGACATTGTGAGTTATTTTGAATAAATACAAGGATTAATCATGAAAATCAGAATCCGCTACATCCTCGACATCATCGCGATGGCTTTGGCGATTTGGGCATTGATGGCCATGATGCCGTCTGAAGCCAAAACCGCCGCCGAAACGCCCACAGTCTTGGACATTCAGGCGCGCGAAGCCGAAGCCCAAGCTGCCGCCGACTACGAAAGCCCGGAATACGACCCGACACAGGGCGACGCGGAGGCAGTGCGATGACGGTGCAGGAATTGTTTAACGACATCCCACTCTGGCAAGTCGCCCACATCCTGCCCCACGAGGCGGCGCAAATCGTCGCCGAATGGCTACACGAAGAGACAGACCGCCGCAACGAGGTGGAATACACGGAAAAGGAAATCGCCGATTGGGCGGCGAGAATGGGAAATATTAATTAGGTTTTATCGGGTAATCCGACAGGCGGCAGAAAATGAGTAAAAATTCAAAGCAGAGAGAGTTCACATTTAAATACAAGTTTGGCGGTAAATATTGGGTGACGTCTGTATTTGCTGACAGCGTCGAAGAGGCGAAGCGGAAGATTCGGGCGCAGGCCATGGCGGTTTATGAAGGCGAAGTTGTAGCAAGGTTGCCTGTATTGTGTCGGGATTCTTGGGTTAAGCGTTTATTTAAAATAAAGGATTAAAAATGAATACATTGGAAAGTATTAAGGAGTGGTTCGGAAAAGCAGTGCCACAACCGAAGATTGAAAATCAGATGATGCAGATAGGTTGCCATTTTGAAGAGATTAAAGAGATGTGCCATGCCATGAATCTCTATTGTGACGATGTTGTTACTCAAGAATTGAGGTTCAAGACTAATCTTTTGTCATATAGACGCGGCATCGAGAATATGGACAGCAAAGAAAAAGCGGCGGTTTTGGACGCGCTTTGCGATCAGATTGTAACCGCAATCGGCGTAGGTTACATGATGGGCTTTGATATGGCCGGCGCATTGGACGAAGTGAATAAATCCAACTGGAGCAAATTCAAAGACGGCGTACCGGTATTTGATGAAAACGGAAAAATCGCCAAAACAGACGGCTACTTTAAGCCTGATTTAGCGAAGTTTTTAAATAAAAATAAGGAGTTATAAAAAATGGAAAATGGGATTTTGACGAATAATCCGCGCATATCAGACTTAATCAGTCGATTGGAAGAATTGAAGGCAGAGCATGGCGACTTGCCAATAACTCACGAACCTCTACGGGGTGGAGTTGTGTTTGCCGATGTAATGGAATTTAAAGTTGCCTATATTAGACCTAAAGAAAAACGTGAACGAACATTGTCTTACCGTATCGGAGCAGCCCAAGAAGGCGATTTGAAAGTAGTAAAAGTTTGAAGGGAGGAAAGATGAAAACTTACAAAATCATGAACTACGAGCCACACGGCAACGACGTGCAAATCGGAAAAATCAGCGCAACGGCAGGCGGCGAAGCAGTCCTCGAACTCAACGCCGACGGCAGCGGCAAGAAAAAGCCCTACAAGACCGTCAATGCCGCCCTGTATGAAGTACGAAACCGACGCGGCTGGCCGTCAGCTTATCTGGTACGAGAGGCCGCGTGATGGATATTGTTTTCCTGATTATGGTTTTGCTGACGATTTTCGCAGTAGCAGTCGCCCTCGCCCTGTTGGTTTTATGGTTTGCATATCTAGTTTGGGCGGAAACGCAGAGAGAATATGAGCTATGAATCGCGAATTAGAGGCCAAAAACTTTGAAGCATGGGCGCGCAAGCGCGGCATGAATCCTCAACAAAAGCCGGGCGGCGGCTACTACTCCAGAGAGACACAAGTCGCCGCGATGGCTTGGAGCCAACGGGCAAAAATAGGCGAGGCTGGCTTTTGGATGACAACGCAGAGCCGACCGCCTGAATACCAACAGATTTTATTTTTTGACGGCGAGAGAGTGCAGGCCGGTTTCTACGGCCAATACCGATACGAAAATTTAGAGGGGCGGAAATTCCCCGAAGCAGAGGTCACATACTGGCGGCCTTTCCCTGACAACCCATACGGCCCAACAAGGGCAGACGATTAACGAAATGACCTATTACCACATGGCTCCGGTATTGGAGCAAGACATACAAAAGACCCTGCCCCACGGCCTGGCCCATGTGGTTATCAGCCGCTGGCAGCGCACGGCCAACCCTGCCACAGGGCTGGCCGATTTGGCTGCCGCTGTCAAAGCCGACAAAGAGGCCGCGCGCGCGCTTGCCGCCGTGCGAAATCTACACCTGCCCGACGGCCTCGACCTGTCGGCAGATAACGAGACCATCGAAGCCAGAGCGCAGGCTTTGGCCGCCAAATTTGAGCAAAAAGAAATGCTGGGAATGAGCTATCAGCATATGATGGACGCGGCAGACAAAGAGGGCATCCGCCCCGCCGAAGTATTTGAGCCGCAACTGCGAAAAATCGCCAAAGCCGCAGAAAGCGACGACGACGAGCTGCTGGCAGAGGGAATCGACGGCATTAAAGGCCGTCTGAAAGATAAAAAATGGTGGAAACGCCAGCTTTATAAATTCCTGTATCGCGCATTTGAAGCCGTCATGCGCGAATGCGGCATGGTACACCGCCGCGCCGGTTTGTATATCTCAAATGAAGCATTTAAACGCTTTGAGCAACGCAAGCTCAAGGCGCGCGCGTTTTTCGAGCAGGCCGAGGCAATCTGCGAAGAGACAGGCGAATCATTCGTCTTGGCAGAATTGTGGGAGCATTCGATGGCAAATCCTGCTATCCGCCGCATGGAGCTGATGACGCGGATGAGAGGATTCGACGAAATCAGCCGCGTGCATGGCCATTACGGCTGCATGGTCACACTGACCTGCCCCAGCCGCTTTCATAAAAAACTGTCAAAAAATAGCGCCGACAATCCGAAATTTGACGGCAGCACGCCGCGCGATGGTGCAGACTACCTGCAAAAAGTTTGGACGCAGATTCGCGCCAATCTTGGACGCGCCGGTATCCGTATCTACGGCTTCCGCGTTGCCGAGCCGCACCATGACGCAACGCCGCACTGGCATTTGCTGCTATTCATGGAGCAGGCGCACAAGGAGGCTTTCCGCCGCGTTGTCGCTAAATACGGCTGCCGCGCCGACCGCGAAGAGCTGGGCTTAAATTATTTTGAGACAGACAAAGAGCGCACCGCCGAGGCGCGCCGCCGCCAAGAAGCCATCCTGCGCGAATCGGGCAAGAAAATCAGCCTCGCCCAACTCAAAGCCGCCATGAAGACGGAGGACGAGTTTTGGGAAAACTATTCCTTCCGTTTTTGGCAAAAATCGCGCGCGTCTGCTCGTGTTGACTTCAAAGACATCGACCCGGCCAAAGGCTGCGCCGCCGCGTATTTGGCAAAGTACGTCTCCAAAAATATTGACGGCCTGACCAACTCCGGCGAGAGCATGGGCGACGATGACGAGGCAGAGCCAGGCACATCAGCCGCCGAAACCGCAAAACGCGTCGGCGCGTGGGCTTCGCAATGGGGCATCCGCCAATTCCAACAAATCGGCGGCGTGCCGGTTACTCTTTATCGAGAGCTGCGCCGCGTCCATGTTGACGCCGAAGATTCGCTCCTGTATCGCGCCGTTCACGCGGCCGACCAGGGCGACTGGGGCAAATTCGTCGCTTTATTGGGCGGCGAGGACTACGCATTCGTTAAGCGCGCCGATTTGCCGTTGGCTTTGTACAAGGAAGAAACAGACGAGCGCAACCAATACGGCGAAGAGAAAGCCGCGATCCTGCGCGGCGTCGTCGAGCTTGAAACGGGGGAATACCTCATTTCAAGAGAGAAAGAGTGGATTTTAAAATACGGCGGCTCCGCCGCCGCTTGGACTCGTGTCAATAACTGTACGAAAATTTCCGAGGAAGATTTGGCGGCAGTTTCCGACACGATAACTTATAAGATTCCGTCCACTCCCGAAGAAATTGAGCAGACCCTCGCCGCCTGCGAGGAAATCGACGACCTGCCAAACTGGGACATATTGCCGGATGAAAGCTGGGATTTTGATTTGTACGGTTTTGACGGCGAAGAAGAACAAGGCAAAGGCCGTCTGAAAAAAGCCGATCAAGACAAAATCATCGCCGCCGCGCGCGAAGCCGCTGACGCGGCTCGTCAAAAATCTATGGCGATTTGGAAATTTAAAGACTACATGCGCCGCCTAGACGGCCTGCGCATGGTCAAACCGCTGACCGATGACACGCCGGTCATCAAACAACAACGCCGCCAACGCTACCAACCGCGCCCACGCGTGTGGACGGTTGACGACGTCTTGGCACGAGGCCAAGAGCTGCTGGCCAAAATCGGCGAAGAATTGGAAAAATTGGATTAAAACGAGGGCAAACGAATGAATGAGTACATCACGCTTGAACAGGTCAAGGAGCTTTGGACGATACCAGGCAAAAAACCGCCATCAACAGCCACAATCTGGCACCGCCGCCGCGCCGGTTTGATTCCCCAGCCGAAACTAGTCGGCCGAGACAACCTATACAAGCGCGAAGATGTTATTAGGATGAGAGACGAGTTTTTGGGAGGTTGAGAAAATGGAATTTAACGATTTAAGAAAGGTTGAGAAAATGGAATTTAGCGATGTAAGAAAAGAAAAAGAAGAGTTTGAAAAATATATGATTGAAACCTACCAATTACCTAAATCAGATTTTGAAAAAGATGATTGGGGATCGTACATGAACAATAATGTTCGATATATATTTATTGGCTGGAGAATATCCAAAAGACATACAAGAGAAACAAACGAATAAAAAAATGCCGTCAAATAGACGGCATTTTTTAAAATCTTTATTTGGTATTTTATTTGGTATCAAATCAAATAATAGAAAATATACAATATAAAACAATAAATTAAAATTGAATCTGATAGCCTTCCTCTCTGCCAGATACTAAAGACACCAGCTAACGGTGTCTTTTTTCATATCCGCTCTTCTTAAAAATATTACACTACACTTTTATTTCTATTACCATCTAATCAGAAACCTGCCACTCATTCTTATCTTATACTAAACCTCAATGATTAAAGGCCGTCTGAAAGTTTTCAGACGGCCTCTCT
>NZ_KV820419.1:278858-292441 GCF_001815375.1 Neisseria sp. HMSC065C04 | reverse complement strand
AAGGCCGTCTGAAAGTTTTCAGACGGCCTCTCTTAAAGCCTACCAAATCCCAAACCATTGTTTATCAGACTGCTTTTTATCACCGTTCTGCTGCTCATGATTTTGACGGCGAAATTGCCAAGGTGCTTGCGGATTGTTTTTTTTCCATAAGCCTTTTCGTTTTTCCTTGGCTTGTTTTTGTGCGTCCGAATAGTCAGTGTAAGCGGTTTTACTTTGTTGTTTTTTGGCATAACTTTCATAATGCCATGCGGCGCCATCCCGTATCTGCATTAAATTCAAGTCAATCGTGCCGACAGATACTTGGGCAACTTCGCGCTGGTAGCGGTCAGCTTCAAACACACGGGCTTTGACTTTTTTATTCAATGCGGCATCAATCAGATTGTCTCGTGATTGCGTACCATAAGCCTGATTGATTTCCGGTGCATCGATATAGGCCATACGGATTTTGTGTTTCCTGCCGTCGCTATCGATAATGTGCATGGTATCGCCATCATGGATTTTGATGATTTTTCCGTTGTATGTGTAGGATTGCCTCGATGACTTTTGTTTTTGTTCCGATTTGGGTTTAGCTTCGACTTTGGTGTCAGATGTGGCTTTGACGACATTTTCTCCCAGCCATTCATTGACCTTTTCCAAACCAATATTGTCGCTTTGTGCCAATGTTGCGGCAACGCTTACCCCGGTACGAATCAACTCGGTATCGCGTGAGCTGTATCCAAGCGCGCCCAAAACGGATAAAACAACGGGTAACCATTTTATAATTTTACTGATTTGCATATTTTGCCAAATTGAAGGCCGTCTGAAAGACCTGATGCACTTTCAGACGGCCTTTAAGATTGATTAATCTTCATTAATCCTGACAAGGCAGGATGACTTTTGCGCCTTCTGCCGTACCCAAAACCAACACATCGGCGGCATCGCGGGCAAAAATACCGTTTTCGAGTACGCCGGTGATTTTGTTGATTTCGTCTTCCATTTTCAGGGCTTGGTCGATATTGAGGCCATGAACATCGACGATTTGGTTGCCATAGAAAGTAGTATAGCCGACACGCAACTCAGGTTGTCCGCCCATGGCAAGCAGTTTGCGCGACACCAGCGAACGGGCATTTTCAACGACTTCGACCGGCAATGGGAATTTTCCCAAACGGGAAACGTATTTGCTTTCATCGGCGATACAAACAAATTTATCGGATGCGCTGGCTACGATTTTTTCGTTCAAATGCGCACCGCCGCCGCCTTTAATCATTTGCAGCGCGTGGTTGACTTCATCTGCGCCGTCAACATAAACCGCCAAACCCATCACTTCATTCAGTGAAACTTCTGGAATCTCATATTTCGCCAAAAGCTCGCTGGATTTTTTAGAAGTAGACACGGCACCCTTAATTTTCTTACCGCTTTTACCCAAAGCTTCGATAAAGAAGTTGATGGTAGAGCCAGTACCGATACCGATGTATTCGTTTTCAGGAACAAATTCCACCGCTTTTTCGGCGGCAATACGTTTGAGTTCGTCTTGAGTTGCCATGTTGTCAGTCCTTCAGTTTGAATAATAAAGTAATTTTAAGCTCTTAGGCTTTAATCAGCAATACTGCCGCTTGCGCTTCAATGGCTTCCATACGCCCCAGATAGCCAAGTTTTTCGTTGGTTTTACCCTTGATGTTCACGCAGTTTTCAGGCAAACCCAAATCTACGGCAATATTGGCGCGCATTGCTGGAATATGCGGCGCAAGTTTTGGCTTTTGCGCAATCACAGTCGTATCGACATTAACCACCTTCCAACCCAATACCTGCACGCTTTGATAAGCCTCGCGCAACAGCACACGGCTGTCTGCATCTTTGAATTCGGCGGCAGTATCAGGAAAATGGCTGCCGATATCGCCCAAACCGGCCGCGCCCAACAGGGCATCGGTAATCGCATGCAAAAGCGCATCGGCATCGGAATGGCCCAGCAAGCCTTTTTCAAACGGAATGTTGACGCCGCCGAGTATCAAATCTCGCCCTTCAACCAACTGATGGACATCGTAGCCCTGTCCGACACGGATATTCATATTGTTTCCTTAAATAATGGGTTTTAATTGTTCAGACGGCCTTGAGCAACAATCTGACAATATATTCGTCTTGCGGCAGCGTCAATTTTAAATTGCGCGTATCACCCTGCACCAAGCGCGGTCGGATACCCAGTTTTTCAACCGCTGATGCTTCATCCGTAATTTCACTCAAATCATCAACCGATAAGGCTCGATTTAATAAGGCCGTCTGAAAAAGCTGCGGCGTTTGCGCCTGCCATAATCCTGCGCGTGCAACGGTTTCATCAATATGATGACTGCCGTCTGCCCGCTTGAGCGTATCGGCCACCGGTATGGCCAGAATGCCGCCTTCGTCATTCTCGCCTGCCTCATCAAGCAAACGCGTTAACGCTTCGGCAGGCAGGCAACAGCGCGCGGCATCATGAACCAAGATATTGTCTTGCTCCTCGGCTAAACCTTGTTCTAATAAAGTAGATACGCCGTTGCGTACCGTTTCGGCACGACTTGCGCCTCCTACTCGAAAGACACGCACTTTCTCAGACAGGGCTGTCTGAAAAACCGAATCTTCCGGCGAAAGAATAACGGCAATTAAATCTATGCGGGGGTGTTGCTCAAAAATTTCTATGGTATGTTGCAATACGGTTTTACCATTGATTTCAACATATTGTTTTGGTTTTCCTGCACCAAATCGCGCACCGACACCGGCAGCAGGAATCAAAGCGATATTGCGGCGCATCATGCTGACGCTCCGGCATTGGCCTCATCCGGTGTTTCTGCCTTGCGCCATACACACGCTTCGCCCAAATCGTCCAAATATTTTTCATGTGCCGCCAGCTCGTCCGCATTGGCTTTGATGACTTTCAACTGCGACGTACGTTTGGTTTCCGCAATAACGGTTTGTTTGACTTCGCTCTCTTCTTCCGCCTCGCCGCCCATCAGGTCGAACTGCTGACGCGTCATGGCAAGATAGACTTCACCCAAAAGCTCGCAGTCGATTAACGCGCCGTGCAAGACACGTTTGCTGCGGTCAACGGAAAAGCGGTTACACAACGCATCCAAGCTTGCCTTTTGTCCCGGAAACATTTCACGCGCCATGGCCAGCGTGTCGGTGACTTTGCAACCGAGTTCCTCAATAGAAGGCAAACCCATGCGGCGGAATTCCATATTCAGGAAGCCGACGTCAAACTTGGCATTATGGATAATCAGCTCTGCACCACGTATAAAGTCGGCAATCTGTTTACCCACTTGGGCAAACGGAGGCGCATTCTTCGCTTCCAATACTTCAATCGTCAAACCATGTACCTTCGCCGCTTCCTCCGGCATATCGCGCTCGGGGTGGACATATAAATGAAGGTTGGAGTCGGTCATTTGGCGGTTGATCATTTCCAAGCCGGCAAATTCGACCAGACGGTCGCCGTTTTCAGGATAAAGACCCGTAGTCTCCGTATCGAGGATAATCTGACGTTGGCTCATGGTTGGTGGTTTCTGCAATTATCAAAACGCCTTGAATCATACTGAAGGCCGTCTGAAATGTATAGTCAGCAAAACTTTAGCTGCTTTTGAAATACTCTTTTATAGCTGGATTTTTCAGACGGCCTTTATTCTTTTTTCATCCAATGCCATCTATTACTCCAATTTTGAGTAGAAAATCGAATTTCTACAAAATTTTTTAAATTTAATTTCTTTAATAATTAATATCTTACTTACAAATTAAATAATAGGAACAATTATCATTTGCAAATTTAAAAAATCGCCGTATAATACAACCCATCGAAACAAAACAACCGCACAACAGAATGAAAGGAGAAGAAAATGCCCGAAAGTATTTTTAAGCAAGTCTCCCTTGACATTCTGAGACTGCACCAACAAGCCATCCGCTCTTTAATCGCCACCAAATGTTGCGATGAGTGCGAAGTACACGATGCAGTATTCATTACTTTAGATGGCCGATATTATGTTTGGCTTCCTTGTATGGGCAAATCGCCCCAATCAGAAACCGGCATCCTGCTGATTGAAGATGAAGACGGCAATACGCGTTTGAGCTGGGTTGCCGGTACACGCGAAGTCAAACAAAAAGACAGTCTGTACAACCGCGTTGTTTCCGCCCTGCAAAGAAAAATGCAGCGCACAAAAAACAAATTTATCCAGTCGGCAAACGCTAGATTGCTTGAGCTGACGCCGCAGCAAGGCCGTCTGACGACAAACAGCAAAGATTTCTCGCTTTCACCACATGACCTGATGAAAGCACTTTATCCGGCAACACATCAAATAGGAGAATTTGCCCTGTAACAGTTTTTGGTAGTGGTTTGTGTTCCTTTTGCGCCCCTTAACATTTTAAAGGGGCGATTTTTTTGCCCCTACTTTTCAGACGGCCTAAACACCGGTTTTCCAGTACAATAAAGGCCGTCTGAACATTTCCTACTTTTCAACCATGCAACTGCTCAAATACATCCAATCACAAGGCCTCGGCAGCCGCAAGCAATGCCAATGGCTGATAGATAATGACTGCATCACCATCAACGGCGAAATCCATAATCGTGCCAAAGACAATATCGACCCGTCTCAAGTGCACACCCTGTCTGTTGACGGCGAAGAAATTGCCGCCGTCCCCATGCCCTATTTCTACATTCTGCTTCATAAACCTGCAGATTACGAAACTTCTCACAAACCCCAGCAATATCCAAGCATCTTCAGTCTGTTTCCCGACCACATGCGCAATATCGATATGCAGGCAGTCGGCCGCTTGGATGCAGACACAACCGGCATTATTCTTATTACCAACGACGGGCAATTTAACCATCGCGTTACCTCGCCCAAACACAAAGTTCCGAAGCTCTACCGTGTCACTTTGAAACATCCTGCCGACGATACCCTTTGCACTACGCTGAAAAACGGCGTTCTCCTGCATGACGATCATGAAACCGTCGCCGCAGCCGAAGCAGTATTAGCCGCCCCAACCACATTGATGATGACCATTACCGAGGGTAAATACCATCAGGTCAAACGCATGATTGCAGCCGCAGGCAACCGTGTCGAGCAGCTCCACCGTGAGAAATTCGGCGACTGGAATGTCGATGATTTGGCCGCGGGAGAATGGAAATTTATCCAAATCTAAAAAAATTCTAAATTTTTTCGATAAATTTTTAAACAATATGGATTTTTTATTTATTTAAAATCAAACATCTAAATCTTATCATTTTTATTTAACAGAATTTAACACTGTAAAGACTGAACTATTGTATAATTCGCCTGTCTGAGTAACACTTGCTTCGAAAGAAGTGAGTAAGTGAGTAAGACGTTTTCCCCGTAATGTGTTTGGCCATCTATACTTTCCCCTTAGTATAGATGGTTTTTTTTTATCTAAAATTTGGCAATCAAGCGGGCGTACTTTCAGACGGCCTTTCTCATCTAAAGAAGCCATCATTACTAAACCTCATCTCCCACTCATTACCTTGCCATTCCTCCTTTTCTCTTTCTCGTCTCTTCCGCATCAATCTGTACCATTCCAATTTCAGACAAATCGTTTTATAGAAAGAAAAACCATCGGCGACTATCCAAGCTAAGGTTACAGGATGTTATTAGACAACCTTAGAGAAATACCATCTTTGTTGCCGACATATTTGAAAGCACACCTTAGTGCTATCCAATCTCCTCACAACAACCCTTTCCCATATCCCACTTTTCAGACGGCCTTTATCGTTACGGCTCTTTCAATCATTCGTATCGCTTCAGACAAATTCTCTGTTTGCAGGTTTCAATACCAAGCAAACCAGAGAAACCCACTAAAATTTCTTCATTACATAGTTTTTTTAACTAATTTTCTTTTCAGACTTTAGTCAAGATTTGTTAAATCTTTGCGGTAAAATGTTGTCTTTATTTTAATGCATCTGAGTATTTATGTCTTCCAATCAACCCCGTCAAACCTGGTCCAACCGTTTGACTTACATCCTTACCGTTGCCGGCGCAACTGTCGGCTTTGGCGCAACTTGGCGTTTCCCGTATTTGGTCGGTGAAAACGGCGGCGGTGCATATGTGTTTCTGTTCTGTATCGCCATGCTGGTCATCGGTATTCCGATGATTTTGGTGGAAAACGTCATCGGCCGCCGTAAAGGCGTGAACGCGCTGGATGCGTTTGGCGGCACAATGAATGGCAAACCCGTTGCCAAAGTTTGGAAATTGGTCGGCTGGATGGGCCTGCTCGGCGCATTCGGCATCATGGCCTATTACATGGTGCTCGGCGGCTGGGTTATCAGCTACATCATCAATATCATCGGCGGCAATTTGGACATTTCCAGCCCTGTTTCCGGAGAAGTCACCAAAAGCTTCTTTACCGAACACATCGAAAACAGCCCTTGGGAAATTGCGTTTTACACCTTCCTATTTGTGGTTGTGAACCAATGGATCTTGGTCAAAGGCGTGATCGGCGGTATTGAAAAAGCGGCAAAATACCTGATGCCTTTGCTATTTTTGTTCCTGATTGCCATGGTCGTGCGCAACGTTACCCTGCCGGGCGCAATGGAAGGGATTACTTTCTATCTGAAGCCTGATTTCAGCAAAATTACGGCCGAACTGTTCGTCTTCGTTTTAGGTCAAGTATTCTTCGCCTTAAGCTTGGGTTTCGGCGTGATGATTA
Organism: Neisseria sp. HMSC065C04; assembly: GCF_001815375.1. Taxonomy (NCBI): domain Bacteria; kingdom Pseudomonadati; phylum Pseudomonadota; class Betaproteobacteria; order Neisseriales; family Neisseriaceae; genus Neisseria; species Neisseria sp. HMSC065C04. The sequence goes on along the minus strand of NZ_KV820419.1, from coordinate 285,784 downwards.
CCTTGTCCAGCTATCTAGATAAAAACGAAAATTTGGTGCAAACCGCAGTCATTACCGCCATTACCAATACTATCATCGCCGTGTTGGCGGGCTTTATGATTTTCCCGTCGCTCTTCAGCTTCGGCGTTGCCCCTAATTCCGGCCCGACTTTGGTATTCCAAAGCCTGCCGATCGTGTTCTCGAATATGTGGGCAGGACCTGTGTTCGCCGTGATTTTCTTCTCACTGCTTCTGATTGCCGCGCTGACGACTTCGCTGACGATTTATGAAGTGTTGATTACGACGATTCAGGAGAAAACCAAAATCCGCCGTACCGCCGCGATTACGATTGTCTTGGCCGCCATCTTCATCTTCGGCAACATTCCGTCTATTTTGAGCTACGGCCCATGGAAAGATATTTCCGTGTTTGGTAAAAACATTTTTGATGCCTTTGACTATATCAGCGGCAATATCCTGTTTATGCTGACCGCGCTCGGCTCCGCGCTGTTTGTCGGTTTCGTGATGAAGGATGAAGCGAAGGACGAATTGCTCTATAAAGGCAACCATACGACGGTCAATATTTGGTTTGCTTATGTGAAATACCTTGTGCCGTTGGTGATTCTGCTGATTTTCATCAGCAACCTGTTCTGATAAGCAAGCATATAAAAAGGCCGTCTGAAATATTCAGACGGCCTTTATTAACTATGCTTTATTCTGCCCAGTTTTTCTTCTTACTGGTTTTACCGATACCGGGGTTGAAGCTGTTGGTCGGGTCAAGTTTTTTATAGAACTGTTTCAGCTCGGGCTTGGCTTCATATAGATGACCGACATTATGCTCGGCAGGATATTGCGCACCGCGTTGGTCAAGCAGATGGAGCATTTCATGTTCCAAAGCCATGCAGTCGTTGCCTTTTTTAATGATGTAGTCCTGATGGAACACATGACACATAAAATGTCCGTAATACAATTTATGGATGATTTTATTGTCGATTTCAGGCGGCAGTGTTTCAAACCAATCACGATCATCACGGCGCAAGGCGATATCGAGTGCAACCAAATCCTCTACTTCATCATCATGTACAGAACGGTAACGGATCGCGGCAGAAGCCACAGCAAAGCGATGCAGCATGGCCGCCTGCGTTTCTTCGGCATTACATTCGAAGAATGCGCCGCCATGGGTTGCAAAATATTCCTTCAAGAAAGCACGCGCTTCTTCTACGCCCTCCCCACCCATTTTTAAAATCAGGTGATGTTCATATTTATCCCGATAGTTGCGCATAGATTTCGGCAAGTGATCAGGCAAAATTTTACTGATCAGTTGCATGAATTTATCAGAGAAGTGTTTTGGTAAGAAACTTATCTTTTTGCTGAATCTATCCACACGGGCTTTCAGATCAAACAGTTTCGGAAGTTGGTGGGTACCGAACGTCTTGATGATATAAAACGTATCTTTACCATAAACGGCAGCAATATCAAAAGCATGACGATGGATATACTCACCGGAAATAGGCAGGTTTTTAAACTCGCTCAAAGCGGCACGACGAATATCGGTCAGCTCATTAATATCATTGGTGCCGATATAGAACACGGCAGTTTGCTTTTCTTGAGGGAACGTATCCAGACGCACGGCAAATACCATCAGTTTGCCCGCGCAGCCTGAAGCCTCGTAATGGCGTGCAGGGTCGGCATTAAAACGGGCGGCAGTCGGTTCATTCACTTGGCGGACATGATCGCAGTATGCATGGTCATGCCCTTTGCCGGCATCTTGCGTAATGTCTTTTCGCTGATAATGGAAACCTTGCAAGTTGGTCAAAATTTCTTCAGGGGTTTCGCCCAAATCAATGCCCAAATGGTTGACCAGCTCCAGCTTGCCCTCTTCGTTGATTTGCGCAAACAGGGCCATTTCCGTATAAGCCGGACCACGCTGTACCAATGCACCGCCCGAGTTATTACATACGCCACCCAATACAGATGCGCCGATACAGGACGAACCGATCACGGAGTGCGGCTCACGGCCTAAAGGTTTCAGCAGCAGCTCCAATTGATTCAAGGTAGAACCGGGCAGGCAGACAACCTGTTCGTTATTGTTAATCGGCTGAATGATGTTCAGACGCATGGTATTCACAATCACGATATCTCGGTCGTAATCATTGCCGTCCGGAGTCGAGCCGCCAGTCAGACCGGTATTGGCGGCCTGCGTAATCACGATGACATCAGCCTCAACACATGCCTGCAAGATTTGCCACATTTCCAACACCGTACCCGGACGGACAACTGCCAGCGCCTTGCCTTCGCCAAAACGGTAGCCTTGACGGTATTGTTCGGTTTTTGCCGGGTCTGTGATGATGTATTTTTCACCGACGGTTTGCATCAGCCAGCTGATTAATTGTGTAGCATTCATTGCATACTCCTTGAGAGATTAATATATTTGTTAGATTGCAAGCATTGTAGTAATCCGTTCAATCAAAGTAAAGGCGAAACCCGTTTTTTAAACTCATCTTTTAAATAAACAAAAGGCCGTCTAAAATTTTCAGACGGCCTTTTGTTTCAAGCTTGAACAATCAGATTATTCGGCGGCTTTCTCTTCGCGAGCAGGCGCTTCCAGCAAAGCTTTGATAGACAGGCGTACGCGGCCGCGATCGTCCACTTCCAATGCTTTCACGTTCACAACCTGACCTACTTGCAGGTAGTCGCTGACATTGCGTACGCGCTCGTGGGCGATTTGGCTGATGTGTACCAAACCGTCTTTGCCCGGCATCACGCTGACAATCGCGCCAACGTTGTTGTCGAGGATTTTAACCACAGTACCTTCGTACACTTTGCCCACTTCCACTTCAGCAGTGATTTCTTCGATGCGTTTTTTCGCTGCATCGCCTGCTTCTTGAGTAGTCGCAGCGATTGTGATGGTACCGTCTTCAGCGATGTTGATTTCAGTACCGGTTTCAGCAGTAATCGAACGAATAGTTTCGCCGCCTTTACCAATCACATCACGGATTTTGTCTTGGTTGATTTTCATGGTGAACAAGCGTGGGGCGTGTGCAGACAGCTCTTGTGGGCCTGCAACAGCGGCTTTCATCTGATCCAAGATGTGCAAACGTGCTTCTTTGGCTTGAGCCAAAGCGATTTGCATAATTTCTTTGGTAATACCTTGGATTTTGATGTCCATTTGCAGCGCGGTCACACCTTCAGTTGTACCGGCTACTTTAAAGTCCATATCGCCCAAGTGGTCTTCGTCGCCCAAGATGTCGGTCAGGACGGCAAATTTGTTGTTGTCCAAAATCAGACCCATGGCGATACCGGCAACGTGTGCTTTCAAAGGCACACCAGCAGACAACAGGCTCAAGCAGCCGCCGCAGACGGAAGCCATAGAGGAAGAGCCGTTGGATTCGGTAATTTCAGAAACCACACGCATGGTGTAGCTGAAATCTTCAGGTTCTGGCAATACGGCCAACAATGCACGTTTAGCCAAACGACCGTGGCCAATTTCACGACGTTTCGGCGCACCTACGCGACCCACTTCACCGGTAGAGTATGGAGGGAAGTTGTAGTGCAGCATAAAGCGGTCGGTATATTCGCCGGACAGCGCATCAATGATTTGCTCGTCGCGTGAAGTACCCAAAGTTGCAACCGCCAAAGCTTGGGTTTCGCCACGGGTAAACAGTGCAGAACCGTGAGTGCGTGGCAATACACCGGTTTGAATGTTCAACGGACGAACAGTGCGGGTGTCGCGACCGTCGATACGCGGTTGACCGTCCAAAATTTGGCTGCGGACAACATCGGCTTCCAAGTGTTTGAAAATGCCTTTGATTTCGTTGGCTGCCAAAGTGTCGGTTTCTTCGGTAATCAACGCTTCTTTTACAGCATTCCAAGCTTCGTCCAATTTGGCAGAACGCGCTTGTTTTTGACGGATTTTGAACGCTTCTTTAATGGTTTCGCCAGCAATTTCGCGTACTTTGGCAACCAATTCTTCATTGGTTTCAGGTGCTTTCCAATCCCAAACTTCTGGGTTGACTTCGTCGGCAAACTCATTGATGGCATTAATGGCCACTTGCATTTGATCGTGACCGTAAACAACTGCGCCCAACATCACTTCTTCAGACAAGATGTCGGCTTCGGATTCCACCATCAACACGGCTTTAGAAGTACCGGCAACAACCAAGTCCAATTGTGATTTGGCCAACTCGGCTTTAGTCGGGTTCAGAACGTACACGCCGTTTACATAACCCACGCGTGCCGCACCAATCGGACCGGCAAACGGTACACCGCTCAACACCAGCGCGGCAGATGCACCCAACATTGCAGGAATGTCAGAATCAATTTCAGGGTCAACAGACACCACCATCGCTACGATTTGGATGTCGTGGTAGAAACCTTCAGGGAACAAAGGACGGATCGGACGGTCGATCAGACGGCTGGTCAGGATTTCTTTTTCGCTTTGTTTGCCTTCGCGTTTGAAGAAACCGCCGGGGATTTTACCTGCTGCGTAAGTACGCTCGAGGTAATCGACAGTCAGAGGGAAGAAGTCTTGGCCTTCTTTCACTTCTTTGTTAGTGGTAACGGCAACCAAAACAACGGTGTCGCCCATAGATACTTTAACGGCAGCAGCGGCTTGGCGAGCGATTTCGCCGGTTTCCAAAGTAACGGTTTGATTACCGTATTGGAAGGTCTTAACGTGTTTATTGAACATCATTGTTCCTTTCAAAATACCGCACTGCTAAAACACTAATAATGCACACTAAAATCCGAATGTGCATAGTTAGGGTTTCAGACCGTGCGGCAGGTTATAAACAAGCTTTCAGACGGCCTTTAAAGCGCTGAAAACAACTCTCGATTATAAAGGCAACCATCCTTAAAATCCAGTATTTATACAATAAAAAGGCCGTCTGAAACATATCTCTTTCAGACGGCCTTAAAACTTAAAAATCAATCCTGAGTCAGCAAAGTCAATGCTTCTTGATATTTTTCGACTGTTTTTTGAATCACATTGGCAGGCACTTTAGGCGCAGGCGCTTTTTTGTTCCAACCGCTTTGCTCCAACCAGTCGCGGACAAATTGTTTGTCAAAAGACGGTGGATTGGTACCGACTTTGTATTGGTCTGCAGGCCAAAAACGGCTGGAGTCTGGTGTCAATACTTCATCCATCAAAGTCAGAGTACCTTCTTCATCCAAACCAAATTCAAACTTGGTATCGCAAATAATAATACCGCGGGATTTGGCATATTCGGCTGCTTCAGTGTAAAGCTGAATCGCCTTGGCGCGTACTTCCGCCGCCAGCTCTTTGCCGATGATGCGTTCGCATTCTTTAAAGCTGATGTTTTCATCATGATCGCCGACTGCGGCTTTGGTCGACGGCGTAAAAATCACTTCAGGCAGTTGTTGCGCTTCCTGCATACCTTCAGGCAATTGAATACCGCAGACAGAACCAGTCTTTTGATAATCTTTCCAACCGCTGCCTGCCAGATAACCGCGCACAATAGCCTCTACTTTCACCGGAGTGAGCTTTTTAGCCACGACGGCGCGTTTCTCCAAAGCTTTGGCTTCGTTTTCAGGCAAAACATCGTAAACCGTTTGGCCAGTAAAATGGTTAGGCATGATATGAGCCAGTTTTTTAAACCAAAAATTGGAAATCTGCGTCAGAATCTCTCCTTTACCCGGAATCGGATCATCTAAAATCACATCGAATGCAGACAGACGGTCGGAAGCAACCATCAACATACGTTTATCGTCAATTTCGTACAAATCGCGAACTTTGCCGGAGTAGATTTTTTTCAAGCTGATTTCAGACATTTCGGGTATCTCTTTGGTAAACAGAAGAATTTGGTATTTTAGCCCAATTTGGCATCTTTCGTCAGATTGTTTACAAAATAAAGGCCGTCTGAAACCTTATAGCTCGGTTTCAGACGGCCTTAGCCTTTGATTTTAGGGATAAACCCTAAAGATCATCATCCTATCAGATAGCAGGAGCCTGAGTCTGATCTTGAATATGGTTCACAGCAGACAGAGAGTAGTAGTCGCCGTGGCCGGTTACTTGGTAAGTGCTACCGTCAGCAAACTTGAAGTTTTCAACTTTGTGATCGTTACCGGTGAACCAGTCGTCGATGGTGATGCTGTCGTTAGTACCGACAGAAACAGTCAGGTTAACACCTGATTTGCTCAGCAATACGTCGGAAGCTGCAACGCCTTTACCGAACAACAAGGTGTCATTACCGCTTTCCTCACGGATAGTGTCGTGACCGTAACCTTTGTCGAAGAAGTAAGTGTCGTTACCGGTACCGCCGATCAGGATGTCGTTGCCGACACCGCCGTCGAGGTAGTCGTTACCGTCTTTACCAACCAGGCAGTCGTCGCCGGCCAAACCGTACAGATGGTTGTTACCGCCGTTACCTTCGATATTGTTGTTCAAAGAGTTACCGGTACCGTTCAGGTTTTGCATACCTTGCAAAATCAGGTTTTCAACGTGATCGGTCAGCGTGTAGTCAATAACGGTACGGACAGTATCGATACCGGCGTGTGCATTGCCGTACTCGATAACTTGGTCGTTAACATTGTCAACGAAGTAAACGTCATTACCGTCGCCACCGCGCATGATGTCCGCGCCGGAACCACCGTTCAGGTAGTCGTTACCAGCACCGCCTTGCAGGTAGTCTTTACCGTCTTCACCGTACAGAGAGTCACCGTCGGCATCACCGTAAATGGTGTCGTTACCGGCACCGGCGTAGATTACGTCTGTACCGTTACCACCGTAGATGATGTCTTCGCAAGCAGTACCATAAATGGTATCTTTAGCATCAGTACCGCGGATAACGTTGCCGTCTTTGCAGTCTTCAGCTCGGATGACATTACCTGGGTTTTTGTCTTCGTGACCGTATGAGTTGTTTTGGTTATGGTCGTCAACACAGTCTTTGCAGTCTGGCTCTGGCTTAGGCTCAGGTTTTGGTTCTGGCTTAG
>NZ_KV820419.1:196313-278758 GCF_001815375.1 Neisseria sp. HMSC065C04 | reverse complement strand
TCTGGCTTAGGCTCAGGTTTTGGTTGTGGTTTTGGTTCTGGTTGCGGTTCTGGCTGTGGCTCAGGCTTAGGCTCAGGTTTTGGTTGAGGCTTAGGCTGAGGTTTAGGTTGTGGTTTTGGACATGGGATCGGTTTGATTGGATCGCAGTTGTAAGGTGGGCAAACCGGAACACATTTGTAGTTAGGAGTTTTTGCCGGTGGGCAGAAAGCCGCAATAGCAGAAACCAGACCGGTTACCGCGTTAACTACTGACACGCCGACGCTGGCAATGCTAGCGATGCTGCCGATAGAAACAGAAGATTTTGCTGCAGGAGCGCAGTAGTAAGAAGAGTAGGAAGCCTTAGGCGCGGGTGCGCAGTAAGAACTAACCAGGGGTCTAGTATAATACCCCCCGTAACAGTATGCCATAATAATTACTCCCAAAAGTTAATAAAATATTGGGTTGGCGGAACGAGCAAATCCGCCCTTGCCCAATTATTATTTTAGTAATATTTTGCAAAATATTTACTCAAAAATATCAAGCGGTAGAATTTACCGACAAAAGGACAGAAGCTCCCCTAATTTTAAATACCATTATCCTAATAATCATAAAAACATTAACATTGACTCACAATCTATTAACCAATATAACTGCTTAATCTATCTAGCTAAAACCTATATTTTAACTATAGTTATAGTATATTATTAAAACATTGATAAATAGTTACATTATAGATAGATAATATCGACTACTTACTCAAATACAGCCCTGTTTGTATTTTGTTCTACGCCAATAATGTGAATTTGTCGTATTTACACTATAATGACACGAACACCTATTCAACAGCTATCAGAGGAGATACTCAACCATGCGTACTTTATTGACCGGAGCCAAAGGCCAGCTTGCCCGTTGTCTGCGCGACCGCCTGCCCGAAGATTGGGAACTGATTGCTACCGACTCTACTTCGCTGGACATTACCGATACCGAAGCCGTGCATCACATGATCAAAAACTTCCAACCAGATGCCATCGTTAATGCCGCAGCTTACACTGCCGTCGATAAAGCAGAAGAAAACGCTGAAGCCGCTTTTGCCGTCAATGCAAGCGCTGTTCACAACCTGGCTGCAGCTGCCCGCGCCGCACACGCCCGCTTTATTCATATTTCCACTGATTATGTATTCGACGGCGAAGGCAAACGCCCTTACCGCGAAACCGACTATACCAATCCGCGCAGCACTTACGGTCAATCCAAAGTAGCAGGCGAGCTTTTGGCTTTAGCCGCGCATCCGGAAAGTACAATCGTCCGTACTTCATGGCTGTTTAGCGAATACGGCAACAATTTCGTTAAAACCATGCTGCGCCTTGCCAAAGAACGCGATTCCCTCTCCATTGTCCACGACCAAACCGGCTGCCCGACTTATGCAGGCGACTTGGCTCATGCCATCATCAGTTTATTGCAACAGCCCACTTCCCCACGCGGTATCTTCCATTACTGTGGCAATAAATCGGCAACATGGTACGAATTTACCAAAGCCATCTTTCAGACCGCCCACCAATTAGACGACAGCTTCCGCATTCCGGAACTGAACGCAATCACCACCGATCAATACCCCCTGCCCGCTCCGCGTCCGGCATACAGCATTATGGATTGCTCACGCCTCGAAACCGAGTTTGGTATCAAACCGTCCGACTGGCAAAAAGCCCTGCGCGAAATTCTCCGCAAAATCGACTGATAAGCTGATCCATCTATATCAAGGCCGTCTGAAAACATATTTTCAGACGGCCTCTTTGTTTCTTTTATATCAAATGCTTTATCTATCCAGTCTGTCATTTGAAAAGTGCTACAATAGCCGTTTATTTTACTTTTCAGACGGCCTGACAATATGTGCAACCATCATCCTAAACATTCACACGATAATGACACCATCCGCATCCGCGGCGCGCGTACACATAATTTGAAAAATGTCGATTTGGACATTCCGCGCCACAAGCTGGTGGTGGTCACGGGGCTGTCGGGCAGCGGCAAATCGTCGCTGGCGTTTGATACTTTATATGCCGAAGGCCAACGCCGTTATGTTGAAAGCCTTTCCGCCTATGCCCGTCAATTTTTGCAGATGATGGACAAACCTGATGTCGATTTGATCGAAGGCCTGTCGCCCGCGATTTCCATCGAGCAGAAATCCACCAGCCACAATCCGCGTTCCACTGTCGGCACGGTAACGGAAATCCACGATTACCTACGCCTTTTATACGCCCGCGTCGGCACCCCGTATTGCCCCGAACACAATCTGCCGTTGTCCAGCCAGACCGTGTCGCAAATGGTCGATGCCGTCTTAAAACTGCCTGAAGACACGCGCGTGATGATTCTTGCGCCGGCAGTGCGCGAACGTAAGGGCGAGTTTGTCGATTTCTTTGCCGACCTGCAGGCGCAGGGTTTTGCGCGGGTGCGCGTGGACGGCGAGGTCTATCAGCTTGACGAAGTGCCGAAGCTGGAAAAAAACATCAAACACAATATCGACGTCGTCATCGATCGCGTTAAAGTAAAAGCCGACATTAAACAACGGCTGGCAGAAAGTTTTGAAACCGCGCTACGCCACGGCAACGAGCGCGCGCTGGCAATGGAGATGGACAGCGGCGAAGAACATTGGTTTTCCGCGCGTTTTGCCTGTCCCGTATGTTCATACAGTCTGCCCGAATTAGAGCCGCGCCTGTTTTCCTTCAACAACCCGATGGGTTCTTGCCCGACTTGCGACGGCTTGGGCAATACCAACTTCTTCGATCCCGAAAAAGTGGTCGCGCATCCCGAATTATCCTTAGCCGCAGGCGCGATTGACGGCTGGGATAAGCGCAACCAATTCTATTTCCAAATGATTCAATCGTTAGCACGCCATTATGAGTTTGATGCGGATGCAGCATGGGAAACCCTGCCTGAAAAAGTCAAAAAAGTTGTCTTGCACGGCTCGGGCAAAGAAGTCATCGACTTCACATACCTGTCCGAACGCGGCACCACCTTCAACCGCAGCCATGCCTTTGAAGGCATCATCCCCAATCTCGAACGCCGCTACCGCGAAACCGACAGCGAAACCGTGCGCGAAAAACTGCGCGAATACCAAAACCACCGCGCCTGCCCAAGCTGCGGCGGCGCACGTTTGCGCAAAGAAGCGCGTTACGTTTACGTTAGCGGAGAACCCTTGCACGAAGTTTCCGCCTGGCCGCTGACCAAAACCCACCAATTCTTTGAAACGCTGGATTTGGACGGCAACAAAAAACAAATCGCCGAAAAAATCCTCAAAGAAATCACCGAACGCCTCGGCTTCCTGATTAACGTCGGACTGGATTACCTGAATCTCTCCCGATCCGCCGAAACCCTTTCCGGCGGCGAAGCCCAGCGCATCCGCCTTGCCAGCCAAATCGGCAGCGGCCTGACCGGCGTGATGTACGTTTTGGACGAACCCTCCATCGGCCTGCACCAGCGCGACAACGACCGCCTGCTCGCCACCCTCAAACGCCTGCGCGACTTGGGCAACAGCGTCATTGTGGTCGAACACGACGAAGATGCCATCCGCGAAGCCGATTTCGTCGTCGATATGGGTCCGGGCGCAGGCGAACACGGCGGCAACGTACTGATTGCCGACACCCCCGAAAATGTCGCCAAATGCGAAAATTCCGTTACCGGACAATACCTCAGCGGCAAAAAATCCATTGCCGTGCCGTCTGAACGCACGCCCGTCAATCCCGACCGAATACTCGTCCTCAAAGGCGCGCGCGGCAACAATCTCAAAAACGTTACCCTCGAACTGCCGCTCGGTTTGATTACCTGCATCACCGGCGTATCCGGCAGCGGCAAATCCACCCTGATTAACGACACCCTCGCCAAAATCACCGCCCGCGAACTCAACCGCGCCCAAGAAGAACCCGCCCCATACGACGACATCCGCGGCCTCGAACACCTCGACAAAGTCATCAACGTCGACCAATCCCCCATCGGCCGCACCCCGCGCTCCAACCCCGCCACCTACACCGGCCTGTTCACCCCCATCCGCGAACTCTTCGCCGGCGTACCCCTCTCACGCGAACGCGGCTACAACGTCGGCAGATTCTCCTTTAACGTCAAAGGCGGCCGCTGCGAAGCCTGCCAAGGCGACGGCGTGATTAAAGTCGAAATGCACTTCCTGCCCGACGTGTACGTCCCCTGCGAAGTCTGCCATGGCAAACGCTACAACCGCGAAACTCTCGAAATCCAATACAAAGGCAAAAACATCAGCCAAGTCCTCGACATGACCGTCGAAGAAGCCCGCGAATTTTTCGACGCCGTCCCCACCGTATCGCGCAAACTGCAAACCCTGATGGACGTAGGCCTCGGCTACATCCGTCTCGGCCAATCCGCCACCACCCTCTCCGGAGGCGAAGCCCAGCGCGTCAAACTCGCCCTCGAACTCTCCAAACGCGACACCGGCAGAACGCTCTACATCCTCGACGAACCCACCACCGGCCTGCACTTCGCCGACATCGCCCTGCTGCTGGAAGTCATAGGTCGTCTGAAAGGCAAAGGCAACTCGATTGTGATTATCGAGCATAATCTTGACGTGATTAAAACTGCCGATTGGATTGTGGATTTGGGGCCGGAAGGCGGTGATGGTGGGGGGAGGATTATTGCTTCAGGTAGCCCCGAGCAGGTGGCGAAGGTTAAGGGAAGTTATACTGGGAAGTATTTGAAGGTGATCTTGAAGTAAAGTGCGAGTATTAACCAGCTTGATTTGAAATTTAACAAATTAACTATGGAATTTAATTATGAGTAATGATACTTTTAAATTAATAATTCATGATGTAAAAAATATAAAGCATTTTGAGCATAAATTTTCTTTAGACAGTGGGATTTATATCATTTCTAGTGAAAATGGCAATGGCAAAAGCACAATATTATCAGCCATATCCCAATTAATTGGAAGAAAAATGGATTTTGGCACTGGATTAAATAAGGATCCTATGAGACGAAAGCCAAATAATGGTGCTTATATTCAGTACGAATACAATGAAACAATAAATAAATACGAATTTATTCCTGGTAGTAACCAATGGAGTATGAATAGGACGGATATTAGTCGTATTACTTTTGATGGCTTTTGTGAATTAAGTGTTATTTATGGCACACGATTTCTGTACCGACGAAGCGCAATAAAAAATCTGGAAAAAAAAATACAAGCACAAATTAATACAGCAACACTTGCAGACAATTGGATTACAGAAAAATTAGGAAAAATAATTAAGAATGATATCGATTTTTATAAAGGGAAATTGAAAAAAATAGATAAGACTAAATTGAAAGGACAAATTGGGGGGTTAAGCCAATCAAAACATAAGAATATATATGTATTAGACATTAGCGGAAATTTTGTTTTCCCATACGAATTTAGTACCGGTGAAAATTTAGTTTTAGGTCTGCTAGACTTTTTAAACCAATTCAGAAAAATTAAAGCGAAAAAGAAACGAGTGATTCTAATTGACGAGATTGAAATTGGTCTACACCCAACTGCTCAAAAAAATCTATTATCAGTATTAAATGAGCTTATTGTGGATGAACATAAAGATTTATGTGTATATTTATCTACACATAGTCCAACCATGATCACTAATATCCCGGATTCAAACAACTTATTTGAATTAAAAAAATGTGGGGATATATTGAAACTCTTAAATAAACCATCTTCAAGCATATTGAACACATTAACAAATGAGTTACATAAAGATAAATACATTTTTGTTGAAGATATTATGGCTAAATCATATATCGAAACAATACTTCATAGTGCCGATTATCGGCAAAAATATATAGTTTGCCCCATTGGTGGATATAATAATGTTTTGGAGGTATATTTCCAATTTCTGCCATTATTACGAGAAAAACTAATCTCTATAGTAGATGGCGATGCATATGAAGACATTATTTCAAAAATTGAAACACAAGTTCAAGAAGATTCATATTTATTCAATAGAAATAGAAATAGTAGTTTTAGTAAAATTGAAGAAAATTTCAACATGATTAAAAATAAACAGATTTTTGATATTCAAATCAAGTTAGAAAACAATCCTGAAATTAACTCACTACTAAGTAGATTCAGAATTGAATTAAATAATTATGATAAATGTAAAAATGAAGAAAATAAACTCAAAATAAAAAAAGAATTAAAGGAAATTCGAGATAACTTAAAAAATCAAGTACAAGAAATTATATTCTATAATAAATCCAAGCAAATTAACTGTTTACCTGTTGAATGCTTAGAAAAATTCTTTTTTAAAGATTGCATTAAAAATGACACTAATCGCCTAGAATTTACGAATAAAATTACTGAATTGCTCACTGATGTTGATGACAGAACACCGCAAAATATTATAAACAGTTTTGCAGAAAGCTCTGATTTAGGCAATTCTGATTTTTATAAAGAAAAATACAATGAATTTTATGACCAGTTACACTCACTAGCACCAAGTCTTATTACGAGTGAAACTTTTATAGAGAAGATAATTGCTCCTATGATTGAAACCGTTTATCCAGAGAAAGTCAGTGAGCTTAAGAGATTTTTATCAGAACATATCAATTAGCAAGCCGTAGCCTGCATTCACACCGACCGCGTGCGTGGCTGCGTCACACACCCTACCGATGAATCACTCGGAACTTCAAAGCCAATGTGTAGCAAGCCGTAGCCTGCATACTCAATCAACCGCGTGCGTGGCTACGCCACACACCCTACCTGTGAATTACACGGAACTTCAAAATCAACGTGTAGGATGTGTGCGGTACGCACGCACGCGGTTGTTTGATTGACGGTTTGCCGTTTCAACTTTTAACTTCGTTGAAGCTAGCGCTTTCAGCAAGCTGTAGCCCGCATGCCCAACCCACCGTATGAGTAGCTATGCCACACACCTCACTTGACTTTAAGGTTTATTTATCTAGAAATTATTTTGTCATCTTGACACATTAAAAAAATAAAATACAATCAAACATTTTTACTATTATCTCAAATTTAGGAGTAACCATTATCATGGGTATTAAAGACTTTCTCTCCACTCTGCTAAAACGAAAACAAGAAGAAGATAAAACAAAAATCCAAGTAAAACAAATTGTTGTGGAAATAGAACAAGAAAATTTAGCATCTACTCAAGACAACCAAGAATTAGAGCTAGAATCAGACGAAGACAATTCCGACATTCCTCAACCCGTACAAGAACTCAGCACTGTCATTAAAAGCATTCCCGGTATCAAACTTGCTGCGGTAAATCGCTATATGCTATTTGAAATCACATCGGATGATTTTACGCTTCCCATGTTTGGTGACTATCCTTTAGGTGCATTGAAACGGACTGATGGCGGTTTATCGGACGAAATCTTAATTTCAATCGACTTCATGATTACACGTGATGAAACGGGTTTGAAAGCATTAGAGTTTTTGTCATGGTGGGTACGCGACCATGCACGAGGTGGAGATAGTATCCAACTGCGCGCTCTGGCTCTTCCCCCAATCCCTGAGCAGTTTGGTAAAACGCTGACGTTCACCATTGACTATTTCTATACTGATCCTGAACAGGATATCGATAAACTACTGAATAGTATCCAAGAACTAGCCGATAGTTTAAACGATGCAAAAATACAGTATTTAAACCAATAAGCTCTGCCTGTACACTTTAGCAAACCGTAGCCTGCATACCCAACCAACCGCGTGCGTGGCTACGCCACACACCCTACCTATGAATTACGCGGAACTCCAAAATCAACGTGTAAGGTGTGTGCGGTACGCACGCACGCAGTTAGTTTGATTAACTGTTTGCTGTTGTACATTTTAACTTAGTTGAAACTAACACTTTCAGACGGCGTAAGAAATAACCGTCTGAAAACTGAAAAAGCTCATCTAAAATAACTACCCTAATTCACACAACAAAAAACGGATTCCAAATTATTGGAATCCGTTTTTCTGTAAAGCTTAGCCGTATTATTTAGCTTCTTCTTTAGCGTCTTCAGCAGCTTCTTTGGCATCTTCCGCTGCGTCTTTTGCTTCTTCTTTAGCCTCTTCAGCGACATCTTTGGCTTCTTCGGCTTTTTCTTCAGGAGTTTCTGCAGCAGGAACGCCTTTCAAAGCGTCCAAAGAAGTTTTACAGGTTGCATCGCGTTGGTCTGCAGGTAGGTTTTTCAACGCTTCTTTGGTTTGTTCGAAAGATTTTTGCATCATGTCTTTGGTTGCGGCATCTACGTCTTTAGTTGCTTCGGCAAATGCTTTTTCGTACTCGTCACAAACGGCAGAAGAAGATGAGCCTGAACCGCCGCCGCATGCTGACAGGGACAGAGCAGCCAACAAAGCTGCCAATAAAGCTGATGTTTTCATGTGTCTCTCACTTTTTTAAATTTAGGTTAAAGGACGTTATATGTTAATTCATTATATGAAGACGTCAAGAGTTTTGTTTAATTTAATCAAAACTATATCATTGAAAGAGCCAGCCTATCTCAACATGATCAAGGCCGTCTGAAGTTTCAGACGGCCTTAGCTTTTTTAAGTAATCCTTTTTTCAATGATTACGCCGCTTTACGGTGATAATGTCTGAGCGCGTGCTCTTTGCGTCGACCGCTACTGAATGCAGATACGCGTTTCAGGTAGCCGATCACTCGGGTGCCGTAGTCGATGTCGTGGCTACCGCAGGCGGAACAAGCGTGCAGGGTGCGTTTGTCGATATGACCGCATTCGTTGCAAATGGTGATGCGCACGTTCACGCAGAAGTAGTTGCAGCCGGTTTGCGCGGCGATGTCCAGCAGCGAGCGGTAGCCGGATTCGGGCAGGGCTTCGTCGAGGTTCAGGTGCAGCGCGGAGCCGCCGTCGAGCCAGTCCACCAGTTCTTTGCCGTGCAGCAGGAATTTGTCGAGCGCGTTGATTTCTTCGTCTTCGACGACGTAGAAATAGGAGTTGTAGCATTCACGGCTGACTTTATAGCCGTCGGCTTTGTCCCATTTGGCGTTTTTCACGCCGAGGTTTTCGGCGGGGACGAACTCAGTGTTGAACTTCACGCCGTAGTGTTTGCTGGCGGCTTGATTGGCTTCAAATATGGTTTTCAGACGGCCTTGGACAAAGTTGATGTAGTCGTCGTTGTAACCGACTTTAATGCCTTGCGATTCGGCGGCTTCCGCCATGCCATTGATGCCGATGGTGAGGAACTGTTTGTCCAGCATGATGAAGCCTGCATCGTAAACGGGCAGCATTCCGGCGGCTTGGTATTCTTCCATCAGTTTGCGGTAGGCGTATTGGTATTTGTGGATTTTGGCGACTTCGGCGGCAAGGTCGCGCCCGTCTTGTTCCAATCGGTTCATGTTAATGGTGATGACGTTGATGGAACCGGTCGCCACGCCGCCCGCGCCGAGTGTATAGCTGAAGGTGCGGTCTTCGATGGCGTTGCGCAGACGGCAGCAGGAAGCCAAGGAGTCGGGGTTGTCGGAAAGATAGACGAAGAAGGAATTGCCTTCCGCCAACTCTTTCGCCATTTCGTCGGCGAACACGGTGTCTTTGCATTTGCCGCCATCGGTCAGCATTGCGGCGGTCACGACGGGGAAGGTCAAAACGGCTTTGGTGCGTTCCTGATTAAACCATTTGAGGAAGAAGTTTTGCAGCTTCGCCACGCTCGCCCACACCGGTTTGCTGAAATCGGGGAAGACGAAATCGCCGAACATCGCATCGAAATAGTATTGATCGTAAACGGAAATATTCCAGAATACGCTCTGATAGCCGCGCGCGGCGGCGGGCTGGTTGATGCTGTATACCACCTGCTGCATATGGTTGGCGATTTCTTTGCCGTGGGTTTCCAAATAATCGTCGCCGTAGTCTTTGCGGGCGAAGTAGTCGAAATAAGTCAAAAATTCTACCGTCGCCACCGCGCCGGCAAACTGCGCGCTGATGGCAAACACGAGGTTGATAAACGAGCCGCAAAACGATGCCAGATGCTGCGGCGCTTTAGATTCGCCGCCGAGTTTGCTTAAGCCGTCGAGCAGGAAAGGATACAGCGTGACTGACACACAATAAGGCTTGAGGCTGGTTTCGTCGTGCACATAAATCTCATGTGCCTCAATCTGGCGGATGTATTCGTCGGCAACGGATTGGTCGAAAATTTCGGCGATTTTGCGCGACACTTGGGCGCGGTTAATCTGCACGAAAAAGTCTTTCATGATTTCCGCTTCCATCGTGGCGATGTTTTTCTGGGTAACGTTGGCATTGGCGTCCATTTTCGAGCCGTCCGCCGCGTTTTGCGCGCTGATGTAGTCGCGCATGAATTGTAGTTTTCCGTTTAACTGTTCGGGATGCAGCCGAATCATGTTAATTCTCCTGTATGGTTTGGATGATTTATTAAACAATGACGGTTGGGCCGTCTGAAACATCGCTGTCAGCGAATACAATAAATTCAATTTAAATCAGTGCAATACAGCATTGAGCTAAATTGAAGCCACTGGAAAAACTTTAGGCGCAGGTTTGTCTTTGATAAACAATCGGTTCAACACTTCGCCCGTACGCAAATCGATAAACTTCTGGTTGGTGGTCGGGCTGTCCAAGCCGCCCAGTTCCATCTGCCAGCGGCCGGTTTTCAGATACGTCAGATAAGGCAGGATGCCGTCTGAAACCGCCCCCAGCTCCTCACGCTCCAGGCCGGTGTACAAGCAGGCTTTCAAACCTTCCTGAGCAACAATAGCCAGTATTTTCTGTAAGGCTTCCGGCTGCCATTCCCCGCCCATAAACAACACGCAGCTGATTAATCCGCGATAGCGTTTCAGACGGCCTTTTAAATAATCCTCGGTCAATTCCGTGCCAATGCCCTCTCTCCATGTATCGGCACTGTGGCAACCTTTGCAACGCAGCGGACAGCCGGAAAACAGAAATGCCAACGACACTTCTCCGGGCACTTCCTGCCATACAATTTGCTCAACTGTAAATTTCAAGCTACTCATTGCAACACCATAAACACAAGATATGGTGCGAATTAAAACACAAGACTACTAGATATGGTATTTTTATTTAACAATGTATTTTACTTATATAATAGATTTTTATTATTTAACTAATTGCGAATTACTATAAAGTAGTAGTTTTAAACCAATAAAAAGGCCGTCTGAAATCATCTTTCAGACGGCCTCTATTTCAGGTTTTAGCCCCGATTCGAGCCTTTAACCATATCCATCAAAAACAATCGGCAATCCAAATTACCGTTAAACAGCGGAATCTTACGCTTCGGAGAAAGGCGCATAAATTTCGGCATATCTCGATCGCCGGTAAACATTCCGGCAAGCCAGCCTGCGTAATGCTGTTTCAACCATGTGCCCAGTTGCGGATAAAGCGCCTGTAAAGCCTGAATTTCGGCAAGGCGCACGCCATAAGGCGGATTGGAAATCATAATGCCGTGTTCGCCGTTCGGCCGCGCGGCTTGCGCATCTTGCACGTCAAAACGGATGAAATTATCCACTTCGGCGGCTTGGGCATTGGCCAATGCGGCGCGGATCATATAACGATCGTTGTCGCTGCCGGAAATTGGCGCGGCTGCCGGTTTGATTTGTTTTTCAGCTTCACGGCGCAGGGCTTGCCATTTTTCTTGGTCGAAGTTTTGCAGTTTTTCAAAACCAAAACGGCGCATCAAGCCCGGCGCACGGTGTGTCGCAATCCATGCAGCCTCAATGGCAATCGTGCCGCTGCCGCAAAACGGGTCTTGGAAAGGTTGCGTACCGTCGTAACCCGCCAAAAGCAGCAAACCTGCCGCCAAATTCTCTCTTAATGGCGCTTCGCCGGTATCCTGACGATAGCCGCGTTTGAAGAGTGCTTCGCCGGAAGTATCGATAAAGATTTCCACATTGCGTTCATCGATAAAGGCATGAATGCGGATATCGGGGTTGATTTTGCCCACGCTCGGACGCGCATCATAAATATCGCGGAAGGCATCGCAGACGGCATCTTTGATCTTCAAACCGACAAAATCCAAGCTTTTCACATTGGCGCGCTTGCCTTCGACTTTGACTTTAAAGGTCTGCTCCAGCTTAAACCAAACTGTCCAATGCAGATTTCGTGCCAGTTTGTAGATATCGTGTTCGCTGCGATAACCGCCTTTGGTCAAACGCAGTAAAACACGGCTGGCAACGCGCGAATGCAGGTTGATGCGATACACCTGCTCCATCGTGCCTTTACATGCCACACCGCCGTCAACAGCGCGGATATCCTGGCATGCCATGCTTTCGAGTTCCTGCGTCAAAGGCGCTTCCAAACCGCGAGGACAAGTGATAAAAAGTGAATAAACCGTCATATAAAACCTTTCCGGGTAGAGCTATCCGAACCACTCGGATAACAAATAAAAACAATATTATAGCCGAAAAACCAAAGGCCGTCTGAAACTTCAGACGGCCTTTGAATAAAGCTTGCTTAGTGATCCAAACTGTCAGTTTCCACCTTAACCGCTTTATCGGTTTTATCTTCCGGCAAAACCAAGTTCAACAATACCGCCATAATACCGCCGGCAGAAATTGAGTTTTGGAACAATACCGGCAGGTTTTTAAACACTTCCGGCTCAAATGCCACGCCCAAACCCAAACCGACAGAAGTTGCCGCGATGACCGCTTCACGACGGCGAATACCGTGGCTGACCAAAATCCGCACGCCTGCAATCGCAATCAGGCCAAACATCAACACCATCGCGCCACCCAAAACCGGACTCGGAATCGTAGTAAACGCTCGGCCGATGACAGGGAACAAACCCAACAATACCAAAATCGCCGCAATATATTTGCCCACATGGCGCGAAGCCACGCCGGTCATTTGAATCACGCCGTTGTTTTGCGCAAAAGTAGTCAAAGGCAAAGAACCCAACGCAGTCGCAATCACAGACACCAAACCATCTGCCAATACGCCACCGCGCAGACGTTTGGTGTATTCCTCACCTTCAATCGGCTGCTCGGAGACCATCGCAGTCGCCGTCAAATCACCTACTGCTTCAAATACGCTCAACAGGAAAATTGCACCGGCAACGATAAACGCGTGCCAATCAAATGCAAAGCCATATTTAAACGGAACAGGCAGGGTAATCAGCGGCAGGTTTTGCAGGGCGGAAAAATCTACTTTGCCCAAAAACAGCGCAACAATATAACCGACAATCAAACCCACCGCGATGCCACTCATACGCAGCAATGGATTTTTCAAGCAGTTGAAAACCAATACAATCAGCAACACCAGCGATGCCAGACCTAAGTTTTCCATCGAGCCGAACGTGCCGTCTGCTTTCGCACCGAAGCCGCCGCCGAAATCGGTAATACCGACATGCACCAAGCTCAAGCCGATCAGCATGACGACCACGCCGCTTACAGTCGGCGTAATCACTTTTTTCAAATAAGGCAAAAGCCAAGCGGAGAAGCACACCAAAAACGCGCCGACAAAGGAAACGCCCAAGAGCGTTGAAATCATCACATCTTCAGTCAAGCCGCCCTCTTTCATACTGGTACCGAGCGCAATCATCACGGTAACAAAAGAGAAGTTAACCGACTGAATCGATAACATACCCGAACCGACCGGCCCGAAACGGTTGACCTGCAAATAAGTACCGACACCGGAAGCCACCATCGCCATCGACACCAAATAAGCCGTCATTTCAACCGGCAGCTCCAACGCCCCGCCGACAATCAGTGCCGGAGTAATCATCGGAACAAAAATCGCCAGAAGGTGCGTAACCGCACTCAACAACGCATTCCCAAACGGCGGCTTGTCTTCCAAACCATAAACCAAATCAAGCGATTCCGCCTGTTTTTCAGTCATTCCGGCCATGTTGAACCTTCTCTCAAGAATCGTTAAAAAATATTAAGATGCGTATTTTAACCAATTTGAAATGTATCAGCAAATTCAAAACCATCAGGCCGTCTGAAAGTTCCGCCCAGCCGTTTTCAGACGACCTCAAACCGCCTTAACACATTTTAATTCTTGACATCATTTTTCTATCTAAAAACAAACAAACCAATGATTTAAAAATGTATTATTCATTAAGATAATGACAAGTCACCATTAAACAGCAAAGTCTCATAGCGGATATGTTTCACACAAACAACAAAGTAAGCTACAATCCGATGAATAATCCACCTACACCATAAAATTAAAGGTTTCCGTATGTTAAAAGGCAGTCTGGTTGCCCTGATTACTCCGATGAATCAAGACGGCAGCATCAACTACGAACAACTTCATGACTTAATCGACTGGCACATTGAAAACGGCACCGACGGCATCGTCGCAGTCGGCACCACCGGCGAGTCTGCCACCCTGCCTGTCGAAGAACATTTGGCCGTTATTGAAGCCACTGTCAAACACGTCAACAAGCGCGTTCCCGTTATCGCCGGTACAGGCGCCAACAATACTGTCGAAGCCATCGCCCTTTCCAAAGCAGCCGAGCAAGCCGGTGCGGACTACACCTTATCTGTTGTTCCCTACTACAACAAACCTTCGCAAGAAGGCATTTACCAACATTTCAAAGCCATCGCCGAAGCCACTTCGATTCCGATGGTTATCTATAATGTTCCCGGCCGTACCGTCGTCAGCATGAGCAACGACACTATTTTGCGTTTGGCCGAGATTCCGAATATCGTCGGTGTGAAAGAAGCCAGCAGCAATATCGGCAACAACATCGAATTGATCAACAGCGTTCCTGAAGGTTTTGCCGTTTTATCCGGCGACGACCCTACCGGCCTGCCTTTCATGCTGTGTGGCGGTCATGGCGTGGTAACCGTCGCAGCCAACGTTGCACCGAAACTCTTTGCCGATATGTGCCGAGCCGCCCTTGAGGGCGATATTGCGACCGCCCGTCGCCTAAACGAGCAACTTATCCCAATTTATAACACCATGTTCTGCGAGCCCAGCCCGGCCGCGCCCAAATGGGGCCTGAGCTTATTGGGCAAATGCGAACCCCATGTTCGTCTGCCTTTGGTAACACTGACCGAAGCCGGTCAAGCCAAAGTCCGAGCCGCTCTGGAAAAATCAGGACAAATCTGATCCGGAAATAAGGCCGTCTGAATCCCAAACACCCTTTTCAGACGGCCTCCCTGTTAAGAACTTCATCCACAGGAAAACAAGATGACCTATATCAAACCCATCGTAGTAGCCCTCGCCCTGATTAGCATGACTGCCTGTTCCGGCAGCAAAAAAGAACAACCCAAACTCGACTATCAAAGTCAATCGCACCGCTTGGTCAAACTGGAAGTACCACCTGATTTGAACAACCCAGACCAAGGCAACCTCTATCAATTACCGGCAGGCAGCGGCGCCGTCCGCGCCAGCGATTTCAACAAACGCCGCACCCAAGCCGTACAGCAGCCTGCCAATGCAGAAGTCTTGAAATCCGTTAAAGGCGTACGCCTTGAGCGTGACGGCAACCAACGCTGGTTGGTCGTCGATGGCAAATCGCCTCGCGAAATTTGGCCTTTGCTGAAAGTGTTCTGGCAAGAAAACGGTTTCGACATCAAATCTGAAGAACCAGCCATCGGCCAAATGGAAACCGAGTGGGCTGAAAACCGAGCCAAAATCCCTCAAGACAGCCTGCGCCGCCTGTTGGATAAAGTCGGCTTGGGTGGCATCTACTCTACCAGCGAACGCGACAAGTTCATCATCCGCATCGAACAAGGTAAAAACGGTTCGACCGACATCTTCTTCGCCCACAAAGGCATGAAAGAAGTTTATGCCGACCGCAAAAAAGACACCACCATGTGGCAGCCAAGCGAGAGCGACCCTAACCTCGAAGCCGCATTCCTCGCCCGCTTTATGCAATACTTGGGCGTTGACGGTCAGCAAGCCGAACAGGCTCTGACCCAAAGCGTTGCCGCTCGCAGCAATGCTTCTGAATTGGCGCGTGTGGACAACGGCACTCTGTTGCTGGCAGGCGATTACGGCCGTAACTGGCGCCGTACCGCTCTTGCGCTCGACCGCATCGGCCTGACTGTCATCGGTCAAAATGCCGAACGCCGCGCTTTCTTGGTTCAACAAGCGCCAACTGAAGGCGAAGCAGTTGCCAATAAAAAACCGGGTCTGCTCAAACGCGTATTTGGCAAAGGCAAAGCAGAAGCGCCAAAAACGTATCCTGAAATCATCGTCTATGTTGAGCCTATCAACAATGGCGCACGCCTCCATCTGTTGAACAAAGACGGCAGCCCATACAAAGGCAGCGATGCCTCCACATTGTTGAGCCGCCTGCACACAGAATTGCGTTAATCCGTTATTCAACTTAAGGCCGTCTGAAATATTCAGACGGCCTTTTTAACAATTCCGACATGGTTTCAAATTCTCAATCTGACGTTATAATCAAAACATTTTCCCCTTACCCAAGCTGCCATGACCCGACAAAAAGCCTATCTGCTCCTGACCGCCCTATTTACCCTGATGTTTATCGTACTGATTCTGTTGGGCGCTTATCTTCTGAGCATTCACAGCAAACAATTTGCCGTTGCCTCCTTTCTGTTTGCCTTTGCCGCCGTTTTTGCCCAAATCGGCAGCCTTGCCCTTTACATCCGCCACAAAGCACGCGCGCAAATGGCCCGTATGTAGCAAACCGAAACCCATTAAGGAAAAACCATGTTTGAAAAAATCGTCCTTGCCAGTGGCAACACAGGCAAACTCAAAGAATTTTCTCGCCTCTTTGCCGACTTAAACATCGAAGTCCTGCCACAATCGCAGTTCAATACGCCCGAATGCCCCGAGCCGTACCATACCTTTGTTGAAAATGCCCTGGCTAAAGCACGTCATGCCGCCAAATACAGCGGCTTACCGGCACTTGCCGACGATTCAGGCATCTGCACCAACACCTTAAACGGCGCACCCGGCATTTTCTCCGCACGTTATGCAGGCGAAAACCCCAAATCCGATGCCGCAAACAATGCCAAACTGTCTGCCGATCTTGCCGATAAAGACGATAAAAGCTGTTACTACGTCTGCGTGCTCGTCCTCGTCCGCCACGAAAACGACCCGCAGCCCATCATCGCCGAAGGCATCTGGCGCGGACAATGGCAGGCAGAAGCAGCCGGCACAAACGGCTTCGGCTACGACCCGCATTTCTATCTGGCTGAACACGGTTGCACCGCCGCCGAGCTTAACCCTGAAATCAAAAATGCCGAAAGCCACCGCGCTCAAGCATTGCGTGAACTATTAAGAAAAATCGAATCCTTATAAATCAATAACAGGCCGTCTGAAGCCTTCAGACGGCCTACCTCACATTCATTCCCATGCCCAAGCCCACACCTGAAGAATTGGCAGCCTTTGCAAAACACGTTGCTGCCTTTATCCCGACTACGCCTGACGAACTTCTTCAACTCATTGACAGTCAAGAAGCTGCTATCGTCTTTCTAGGCAAACCAAGCTGTTCATACTGTCGCCGTTTTGTTGCAAAACTGTCTACCGTTTCCTTAAACAAACAGCTTACCATCCACTTTACCGACAGCAGCAACAAAGCAGCTTTAAAAACTTTTCGTGAACAACACGGCATCCAAACTGTTCCCGCTCTACTCAAAATCTCACAAGGCAAAATAAAAGCCGTCTGCAATTCCAAATTATCAGAAGAAGAAATTGAAGCCTTTTTGAGCGCTTAGACTTCGCAAATTTCCTACTGATTACTTTCCCTGCCGACATTTCAGTTAAAATAACGGCCTAAAAATTTCAGACAGCCTTGAGCCTCAACACATACCATGACCCAAATCACTTTCCAACGCCCCGGCCAGCTAACCGCCCTGCCTCCTTTATCACTCTATATCCACATCCCGTGGTGCATCAAAAAATGCCCATATTGCGACTTTAATTCCCACAGCCTGAAAAACGGCCTGCCGGAAGAAGCCTATATCGATGCCCTATTAACCGACTTGCAACTTGAATTGCCCAATATTTGGGGCAGACCGGTGGAAACCATATTTTTCGGCGGCGGTACACCCAGCCTGTTTCAAGCGAAATCGATTGACCGTTTGTTAAGCGGCGTGCGCTCGCTGTTGCGCTTGCAACCCGAAGCGGAAATTACTTTAGAAGCGAACCCCGGCACATTTGAAATTGAGAAGTTTCAAGGATTTAAAGACGCAGGTATTACGCGCCTGTCTATCGGCGTACAAAGTTTTAATGACGATATGCTTACTCGATTGGGACGCGTTCACAACGGCAAAGAAGCCCTGACAGCCATTGATACTGCCTTGAAATTATTTGAAAAAGTTAATATCGATTTGATGTATGCCCTACCAAACCAAACCGTTCAGACAGCCTTAAACGATGTGCAAACCGCTATTGCAACAGGCGTATCTCATATCAGCGCATATCATCTGACCATGGAACCGAACACGCCTTTCGGTCATACGCCGCCAAAAGGATTGCCTCAAGACGAAGCGGCATTGGATATTGAAGATGCCGTACACGGAGAATTGGAAGGCGCAGGCTTTATCCACTATGAAACATCGGCTTTTGCAAAACCTGGTATGCAGTGCCGCCATAATTTGAACTACTGGCAGTTCGGCGATTACTTAGGGATAGGCGCGGGCGCGCACGGCAAAATCTCCTATCCCGACCGTATTGAGCGAACTGTCCGCCGTCGTCATCCCAACGACTATCTTGCCGCCATGCAAAGCAATCCGCATGAAGCAGTTGAACGCAAAACCGTTGCTGCCGAAGACCTTCCATTCGAGTTCATGATGAACGCCCTACGCCTGACCGACGGCGTACCTGCCGCAATGCTGCAAGAACGTACCGGCGTACCTACTGCAAAAATCATGGCACAAATCGAAACCGCCAGACAAAAAGGCCTGCTTGAATCAGACCCGACCGTGTTCCGCCCGACCGAACAAGGCCGTTTGTTCTTAAACGACTTGTTACAGTGTTTTTTATAAGTGCGATTTTACAACAGCTGACACATTTTTAGATTTGCTTAATTTACGACAAGAAAATACAATTAGAATAATTGTTGGGAACGACCAACCCCGGCGATTATCCACTACTTCTAATCCTACATTAAGGACAAAACAATGAAAAAAGTTCTGGTAACACTGATTGCTCTTTCCCTGCCTACATTTGCATTGGCTGATGCAACCAAAGGTTTTTATGTTCAAGCTGATGCTGGTCATGCTACTGTAAAACTAAAAGCTGATAATGCCAGTGGTTCGGTTAAAGGCTTTAGTCCACGTGTTTCTGCCGGTTACGATTTCGGCGATTTCCGTGTTGCCGCTGACTATACCCACTATAAATCTAAAAATTTCAAAGGTTCTTCTTCTGAAGTAGAAGCCAAATACCATAGTGTCGGTGTTTCTGCTATTTATGACTTTGATCTACAAGCTCCTGTGAAACCTTATGTAGGTGCTCGCGTGGCTCTTAACCATTCTACTCATAAATTGCAAACAGCCAATTCATACTATGAACGCAAAGATACTAAAACCGGCGTGGGTGTACTGGCTGGTGTAAGTTACGATGTAACTCAAAATGTAGCATTGGATGCAGGCTATCGCTATAACCACTGGAGCAAGATCAATAACGTTAAGCTCCATACTCACGAAGTATCTGCCGGTGTACGCGTAACCTTCTAATATTTGAATACTTGACATGAAGCAATCATTGCTTCAAATATCAAGTAACAAAAGGCCGTCTGAAACCTGTTGCTCAGGATTTCAGACGGCCTTTTAACTTCCTTAAATATATCTAACTTTTTGCTGTTTTTACTTTTTCTGCAAACCACAACGCTGCAGCCGTGCCTGCCATATCGGCAATACCGTCCGCGATCGAACCTTGGCGCGTAGCAGTCAGAAATGCCTGAGCCAGCTCACTTCCTACTGCAAACAATAAAGCGGCAAACAGAATGCCTTTATAGGGAATAGTCCTATTGTCTTGTATAAACATTTTTGCACACAACCATGCCTGACCGAAAAACAGTCCGAAATGGCCGACTTTATCAAAATGGGGAAATGGTGGAGCACTATTGCCGCCCTCTTTGAAAAGCAAGGCATAAATGGCGGCGGCAAACCAAATCAAGGCAGCGACAGTAAATTTGTTTAACGGCAAGGCTTTCATTTGTCGCCCTCTTCATCCAGCCATATTTGGCAGATATCTGCCAAGCGGACAAATTTCCCACCCCGCGCCTTCAAAATATCACGCCATTGTGCCACTTCTTCTGCATCCGGGGCATCTTCAATACTGCATTCGTAAAGGCAGAAGTCTAATGTTTCGCCAACAATGCCTGGGGCTTCGGTCTGCATAAGGCTGGTCAGTTCGTTCATATTTACTGTTTCTTTGATTCGTTTATCACTAGTCAGACGCGCTGCCTGTTTTCAGGCCGTCTGAACATGATGTGCAAGGCTGCCCATTCGGCTTACTTACTGTGTAAAAACCGTGTTGCCTCTTCCCATTCACCATTCAACACGGCCGGCAATCCTTGCAGGGATTTGGCGATGGAGGCATCAATTTGCTGTCTGTGTTCCGCTGACGGTTTATTCAGCACATAACCGACAACCAGATTACGGTCGCCCGGATGATCAATACCCAAGCGCAGGCGGTAGAAATTAGGCGTACCCAAACGAGCCTGAATGTCTTTAAGGCCGTTGTGTCCGCCGTTGCCGCCGCCAAGTTTGAATTTGATACGGCCGCATGGAATATCCAGCTCGTCATGAACCACCAAGATTTCCTCCGGCTTGATTTTGTAAAACTGAGCCAAAGCGGCAACGGCCTGACCGGAGCGGTTCATAAAGGTCATGGGTTTGAGCAGCCAAACATCACCATCAGGCGTAGTGGCGCGTGCTACTTCGCCGTAAAATTTCTTTTCATCTTTAAAATTAACTTTCCATTTCCACGCCAGTTCGTCCAACAGCCAAAAGCCGACATTGTGGCGCGTTTGTTCGTATTCTTGGCCTGGATTGCCCAAACCGACGATTAATTTAATTTTCAAGCTCATTACTGTTCTTTCAGTTTGACAGGCTGTCTGAAAAAGTTTCAGACGGCCTTCGATTTATTCTTGCCGGCGCGTTTACGTCGCGCTTCTTTCGGATCAATCAACAATGGACGATAGACCTCAATCCGATCGCCATCGCGCAACGCTGTCTCGTCTTTCACGGCCTTGCCGAAAATACCCAAAGGCGCTTGCTGTAAATCCAACTCTGGGAACTCCACCTCCAAACCGCTTTGCAGGGCAGCTTCGCGTACGGTTGTACCTTCGGCAACGGTCATGCTTTTCAACACTTGCCTATCGGCCAGTCCGTAAACAATTTCAATCTCAAGCATAGCGGCGGTCGGCCTCTTTAATAAAAGCATCCACCAGCGTACCGGCAAGATGGCCGAACACCGGGGAAATCATGGCAGAAAGTACGGCATTGGAGAAATCGTATTCTAATCTGAATTCAACTTTGCACATATCATCGCCCAAATCAATAAATTTCCAAGTGCCGCGTAGGGTTTTAAACGGCCCTTCGAGCAAATCCATGCGGATTTCCTGCCCTGTGATATTGTGGTTATGCGTCGCAAACGACTGCTTGACGCGCATATAGTCCATAAACAGGCGCGCTTTTAGCTCATTGCCTTTGCGTTCGATGACTTCGGTCTTGCTGTACCACGGCAAAAATTTTGGATAGTCCTCAACTTTGTCCACCAGCTCAAACATTTCCTTAGCGCTATGCAGCACCAATACGTTTTTCTCGACTTTTTTCATGTTGGTTGTAGACCTTGTTTTTGAATATTCGGGGTTCAGATGGCATGATTTAGAAAAATATCTGCCCTACTTTGGGACAAAATTCCTAATTTAAACCGCTTCGCCATTTTGTTTCGCTTCCAGCCATTCCCAGCGTTCCAGCTTTTCCAAAAGCGACATCTCAATTTCTTCAGCCCTGCTTTGCAATGCACCTGCTTTTTCGTAATCTTTGAAAATTTCAGGATCGGAAAGCTGGGTATTGATTTCAGCCTGCTCGGTTTCCAAGGCGGCGATTTCGTCGGGCAGGGCGTCGAGTTCGCGTTGTTCTTTGTAGGAAAGTTTGACCGTGCGGTTGGCTTTGGGTTTGGCTTTTTCCGGTTCTGCGGTTATTTTCGGCGCAGCGGTCGTCTGAATTTTCTCTTCGCGTGATTTTGCGTCGATATAGTCCTGATAGCCGCCGATGTATTCTTTCAGACGGCCTTGTCCTTCGAAAACAATGCTTTGGGTAATTACGTTATCAAGGAACATACGGTCGTGCGAGACGAGGAATACCGTGCCCTGGTAATCGCGCAGCAGGTCTTCGAGCAACTCTTGGGTGTCGATGTCCAAGTCGTTGGTCGGTTCGTCCAAGACCAGGATATTGGCGGGGCGGGTAAAAAGTTTTGCCAGCAGGAGGCGGTTACGTTCGCCGCCGGAGAGCGATGAGACGGGGCTTTGCGCGCGGGCAGGATGGAACAGGAAATCTTCCAGATAGCTCATGACGTGTTTTTTCTTGCCGCCGATTTCGACGTAATCGTTGCCTTGTCCGAGCGTGTAAAACACGGTGTCGTTTTCGTTCAACGCGCTGCGGAACTGGTCAAAATAGGCGACTTCCTGCTTGCTGCCGATGCGGATTCTGCCGTAGGTCGGCTGCAATTCGCCCAGAATCAGCTTGAGGAAGGTGGTTTTGCCGATACCGTTTGGGCCGATTAAGCCGATTTTGTCACCGCGCTGCAAGATGGCGGAAAATTTGTCCATGATGACTTTGTCGCCATAGGCAAACGAGGCGTGTTCCAGCTCGGCGATGATTTTGCCGCTTTTCTCGCCGCTGTCGAGTTTGAAGTTGACCTGTCCTTGTACGTTGCGGCGTTCGGCACGCTGGCGGCGCAGTTCTTCCAAACGGCGCACGCGGCCTTCGTTGCGGGTACGGCGCGCTTCGATGCCTTTGCGTATCCACGCTTCTTCCTGAGCGTGGAATTTGTCGAAGAGGCGGTTATGTTCCGCTTCTACTGCCAACTCTTGCGCTTTTTTTTCGCTGTATTTGGAGAACGAGCCGGGATAGGAGCGCAATATACCGCGATCGAGTTCGACGATTCGCGTAGCGATGTTGTCCAAAAAACGGCGGTCATGGGTAATCACGACCAGGCTGCCTTCAAACGCTTTGAGCAGGTTTTCCAGCCAGATAATCGCGTCTATGTCCAAATGGTTGGTCGGCTCGTCCAGCAGCAATACGTCGGGCTTCTGCACCCAAGCCTGCGCCAGGGCGACGCGTTTTTTCTGCCCGCCGGAAAGATTGCCGATTTTTTCGTTTTCCGGCAAACCGAGTTCGCCCAAAGTCTGCTTCACCGCCGCATCCAGCTTCCAGCCGTCCTTCGCTTCGATTTCAAGCTGTAATTCGTTGAGTTCTTTCAATAAGGTTTCACTTGAACCATTTTCCAACTCATGGCTGACGCGGTGGTAACGGCGCAGCAAATCGCGAATTTCGCCCAAACCTTCGGCAACGGTGTCGAATACGGTAGCTTCTTTGTCGAAAAACGATTCCTGCGGCACATAAACGATTTTGAGGTTGTTTTGAACGATAATCTGCCCGTCGTCGAGCTTCTGCACGCCGGCGAGGATTTTCAGAAACGAAGACTTACCCGCGCCGTTGCGGCCGATTAAGCCGATTTTTTCGCCGCTGTCGAGTTGGAAGGAAGTTTTGTCGAGCAAGGCGACATGGCCGACGGCAAAAGAAGCATTTTCTACGGATAAGATATTCATGGGGAAACTTCAAAAAAGAAAAGGGGGACATTTTAACCGATTATCGGCAGATATTTGCCGACAATCATATGAAATTGAAAGTATCAGGCCGTCTGAAAGCAGTTTTCAGACGGCCTTCATTATTATTCTTGAACCTTCAAGCCAAAATGCAGATAGGCTCGTTCGGTTGCTACGCGTCCGCGCGGTGTACGCTGCAAAAAGCCCTGCTGAATCAGATAAGGCTCAATCACATCTTCGATGGTATCGGTCGATTCGCCAATCGCAGCAGCCACGTTTTCCAAACCGACAGGACCGCCGCTGAATTTATGCAGAATCGCCTCAAGGAATTTCCTGTCCATCACATCCAAACCTTGCCCATCCACATCCAGCATACTCAAAGCCGCATCGGCAATTTCCGCATCAATGACGCCGTTGTTTTTCACATCGGCATAATCGCGTACACGTCGCAAAAGGCGGTTGGCAATACGCGGCGTACCGCGGCTGCGCTTGGCCACTTCCATAGCGCCCTCGTCGCCCATATCCAGCTGCAACAATTGTGCAGAACGGGCAACAATAGTCGCCAAATCTTTATTCTGATAAAACTCCAATCGGGACACGATACCGAAACGGTCACGCAAAGGATTGGTCAGCATACCGGCACGGGTCGTCGCGCCCACCAATGTAAACGGCGGCAAATCGATTTTGACCGAACGCGCGGCCGGCCCCTCGCCTATCATGATGTCCAACTGATAATCTTCAAGCGCAGGATAAAGGATTTCTTCAACCACGGGGCTTAAGCGGTGGATTTCATCGATAAACAGCACATCATGCGGCTCGAGATTGGTCAACAACGCCGCAAGGTCGCCGGCACGTTCCAAAACCGGGCCGCTGGTTTGGCGCAAATTAACGCCTAACTCTTTGGCGATAATGTGCGCCAAAGTAGTTTTGCCCAAACCCGGAGGGCCAAACAGCAAAGTGTGGTCAAGCGCTTCACCACGTTTTTTCGCCGCCTGAATAAAAATGGCCAACTGCTCTTTTGCTTTATCCTGCCCGATATAGTCGTCTAAAGTTTTCGGACGTAAAGCGCGTTCAAGCAATTCTTCCTGAGCGGAAATATTTTGAGCAGTGATAATGCGCCGAGGTTGTGCAGAAGTAAGATTATCGGTTTGTAACATAGTGTTTCTAAATTCTAAGACCGTTCCCGACCCGTTATTTCAGACGGCCCGAACAATCAGATAAAGCGGTTAAATTATGATTTTGGCCATTATACCCGATAAGGCCGAGCCGCTTTTCCCTCAAATCTAAATCACACAAAAATTTTCGTTTTCAGACGGCCAAAGCAACGTATAATAAACGGTTAATTCAAATACCTATCGCATTCAGGAGAACACATGAGCCTCAAGCAAAAAGTCATCGCCATCGACGGCCCCAGCGCATCCGGCAAAGGGACGGTTGCCTCACGCGTAGCCGAAGCCTTGGGTTTTCTTTACCTCGACTCCGGTGCGCTTTACCGCCTGACCGCGCTTTATGCACAAAAACAAAATGTTGTCTGGACAGATGAAGATGCCGTCAGCACACTGGCAGAAACCTTGCCCGCACAATTTGAAGGCAGCGCCGTATTATTAAACGGCGAAGATGTATCCGAGCAAATCCGTACCGAAGCGATCGGTATGGGCGCATCTGCCGTCGCGCAGTTGTCTAAAGTGCGTACCGCCCTTTTGCAGCGCCAACGCGACTTCCTAACCGAAAAAGGTTTGGTCGCCGACGGTCGTGATATCGGCTCGGTTATTTTCCCTGATGCCGCATTAAAAATTTTCCTGACCGCAAGTGCCAATGTCCGCGCCCAACGTCGTGCAAAACAACTCGGTATCCCATGCGAAGGCGTTGCATTCGAGCGCATTTTGTCAGACATTGAAGCGCGCGACGAAGCAGACCGCCGCCGCCCTGTTGCTCCGTTGAAACAGCTGCCCGACGCCCTGCTTTTAGATACCGATAACCTTTCTATCGAAGAAGCTGTAAAAAAAGTGCTTGATTGGTATCATAAAGTTTAAAATTTGGAGTATAATCGCGAAGTTTTCATTTCAGACGGCCTGTTAATCCTATAACAAGGCCGTCTGAAAACATTTCCCAACCTGCCGCGCCAAGGACGGCAGGTCATTTCAAACCTAACCCGCACCCCTTGGCGGTGTACCGAAAAGAGTATATATGACTATGGAAAATTTTGCCCAGCTGCTGGAAGAAAGCTTTACCCTGCAAGAGATGAACCCAGGTGAAGTGATTACTGCCGAAGTAGTCGGCATCGATCAAAACTTCGTTACCGTTAACGCAGGTCTGAAATCAGAATCTCTGATTGATGTTGCTGAATTCAAAAACGCTCAGGGCGAGATTGAAGTTAAGGTTGGCGATTTCATTACCGTTACCATCGAATCTGTTGAAAACGGCTTCGGCGAAACCAAACTGTCCCGCGAAAAAGCTAAACGCGCTGCCGACTGGATCGCTTTGGAAGAAGCTATGGAAAACGGCGACATCCTGTCCGGCGTTATCAATGGCAAAGTCAAAGGTGGTCTGACTGTTATGATCAACAGCATCCGTGCATTCCTGCCGGGTTCTTTGGTTGACGTACGTCCTGTAAAAGACACTTCTCACTTCGAAGGCAAAGAAATTGAATTCAAAGTGATCAAACTGGACAAAAAACGCAACAACGTTGTTGTGTCCCGCCGCGCTGTTCTGGAAGCTACTTTGGGCGAAGAACGCAAAGCCTTGCTGGAAAACCTGCAAGAAGGTTCAGTTATCAAAGGTATCGTTAAAAACATCACCGATTACGGTGCATTCGTTGACTTGGGCGGCATCGATGGCCTGTTGCACATCACCGACTTGGCATGGCGCCGTGTGAAACACCCAAGCGAAGTTTTGGAAGTTGGTCAAGAAGTAGAAGCTAAAGTCCTGAAATTCGACCAAGACAAACAACGCGTTTCTCTGGGTATGAAACAACTGGGCGAAGATCCTTGGAGCGGCCTGACCCGTCGTTACCCACAAGGTACCCGCCTGTTCGGTAAAGTATCCAACCTGACCGACTACGGTGCTTTCGTTGAAATCGAACAAGGCATCGAAGGTTTGGTACACGTTTCCGAAATGGATTGGACCAACAAAAACGTACACCCAAGCAAAGTTGTTCAACTGGGTGACGAAGTTGAAGTAATGATCCTGGAAATCGACGAAGACCGCCGCCGTATCTCTTTGGGTATGAAACAATGCCAAGCTAACCCTTGGGAAGAGTTTGCTGCCAACCACAACAAAGGCGACAAAATCTCCGGCGCAGTTAAATCTATCACTGACTTCGGCGTATTCGTAGGTCTGCCTGGTGGCATCGACGGCCTGGTTCACTTGTCTGACCTGTCTTGGACTGAAGCCGGCGAAGAAGCTGTACGCAAATACAAAAAAGGCGAAGAAGTTGAAGCCGTTGTATTGGCCATCGACGTTGAAAAAGAACGCATCTCTTTGGGTATTAAACAACTGGAAGGTGATCCGTTCGGCAACTTCATCAGCGTAAACGACAAAGGTTCTTTAGTTAAAGGTTCTGTGAAATCTGTTGACGCCAAAGGTGCCGTAGTCGCTCTGTCTGAAGAAGTTGAAGGCTACCTGCCTGCTTCTGAATTCGCTGCTGACCGCGTTGAAGACCTGACTACCAAACTGAAAGAAGGCGACGAAGTTGAAGCCGTTATCGTTACCGTTGACCGCAAAAACCGCAGCATCCGTCTGTCTGTTAAAGCGAAAGACGCTAAAGAAAACCGCGAAGCGCTGAATTCAGTTAACGCCGCTGCAACTGCCAATGCCGGTACTACCAGCCTGGGCGACTTGCTGAAAGCCAAACTGTCCGGCGACCAAGAATAAGGTTGCAGACATGACGAAGTCTGAATTGATGGTTCGCCTTGCAGAAGTGTTTGCCGAAAAAAATGGCAACCAACTGCTGGCTAAAGATGTCGAATACAGTGTAAAAGTCTTGGTTGATACCATGACCCGCTCACTGGCTCGTGGACAACGTATCGAAATCCGCGGCTTCGGCAGCTTCGACTTGAACCACCGCCCTGCCCGTATCGGGCGCAACCCAAAAACCGGCGAACGCGTGGAAGTGCCTGAAAAGCATGTTCCTCACTTCAAACCGGGTAAAGAGTTGCGTGAGCGTGTAGACTTGGCATTGCAAGAAAGTGCTCATTAATACTTAGTAGCAAAACGCCGCAGAAATGCGGCGTTTTTTTTTGTTTTCTCAAGAAATACCAAAGCCGGCTCTTTTCACGCATACCTTAATCGCACACTATTTCAACTATATTTACTACAATGCTTGTGCAAAAAACGCAGGCCGTCTGAAATCATTTATAATAGACCGACTATTCTGTAATGAAAACATCATTCCAACTACTGTCCAAACTATTGCGGATGATGTTTCAACTATCGCCAGTAAAGCATAATAAAGGTTACACATGAGCAATAGAGACCAACTATTCACACCACCTCCATTTGAAAACCACAGCCCATTGACTTGGTATCAAGCTGCAGCCGAACAGCCCAACTTTATCCGCGACGAAGCCCAAGCGCGAGCCATTGAATATTTGGATCGTTTATGGACCGAGCTGATGATGTTCAAACGCAAACGCAACCGTTTTCTCGGCCGTAGCTTGCGTTCCCCCCAAGTGCCGAAAGGACTCTATTTTTATGGTGGCGTAGGACGCGGTAAAAGCTTTTTGATGGATGCTTTTTTCGGCTGCCTCCCTTATCGTCGTAAGCGTCGCGTGCATTTTCATGCCTTTATGGCCGAAATCCATCAACGCCTTAAAGTCTTGAAAAGCGAAGCCAATCCCTTAAAAGCCGTTGCAACAGAAATTGCCAAAGAAACACGCGTATTATGCTTTGACGAGTTCCACGTCAGCGATATTGCCGATGCCATGATTCTAGGCCGTTTATTGGAAAACCTGTTGAGTGAAGGTGTAGTCTTGGTAGCAACTTCCAACTACGCCCCATCCGAACTCTATCCTCAAGGCCAAAACCGCAGCAGTTTTCTGCCAACCATCGCCCTTATCGAGTCCAACCTGACCGTTTTAAATGTGGATGGCGGCGAAGATTACCGCTTGCGTACGCTGCGTCCTGCCGAAATTTTCTTTGTCCCCAATAATGAAGAAAATGAGCAAAAACTGGCTGCTTTATTTAAGGAAATGAGTGGAATCTCTGAATTAAACCCAGGCATCAGCATTATTCATGGACGGGAAATTCCTCATAAAGCCCAGTCAGAACGCGCCATCTGGTTTGATTTCCGCGCATTATGTTTCGGCCCGCGCTCACAAGCTGACTATCTGTACTTGGCTGAACATTACGAGATGGTTTTCCTTTCAGGATTGGAACGTCTAACCCCGCAAGAAAAAGCAGAAGCACGCCGTCTGACATGGTTGATTGACGTTTTATACGATTTCCGTGTGAAATTGTGTGCTACCAGCGCAGTTGGCGTAAATGATATTTACGTTGAAGGCGATTTCGCCGAAGAATTTACCCGTACAGCCAGCCGTATGATCGAAATGCAATCCGAAGTCTATTTGGAACAACCACACCTAACTTTAAGCAAATAATGCCTTTCCCAAAAAGGGGCGAAATTTGGTAGAATACACTTCCCTTGCCTCTTGGCTGCGACAACTTACCTATCAATAAAAACAAGGACATAACATGGCCATCGAACGTACGATTTCCATTATCAAACCCGATGCAGTAGAAAAAAACGTCATCGGCAAGATTTACAGCCGCTTTGAAGAAAACGGCTTGCGCATTATTGCGGCAAAAATGAAACATCTCTCTGAGCGTGAAGCAAAAGAGTTTTATGCCGTACATAAAGATCGCCCTTTTTATGAAGACTTGGTTAAATTCATGACACGTAATCCTGTCATGATTCAAGTATTGGAAGGTGAAAACGCCGTTGCTAAAAATCGTGAATTGATGGGCGCAACCAATCCGGCTGATGCTGCTCCAGGCACAATCCGCGCCGACTTTGCAGAATCTGTCAGCGTCAATGCTGTACACGGTTCTGACAGCGTGGAAAATGCTGCGATTGAAATCGCCTACTTCTTCAGCCAAAGCGAAATCTGCCCACGATAAAAGCAAAAATCCTGTAGCCGCTTTACGGCCGTCCGACTCCATATCGGACGGCAAAACTGCTTTGTATGCCCTGCAAATGACAGGCTGTCTGAAACCCCTAAAGGCTTTTAAAGCAAAGCTGACCGATAGGCCTCTTTACTTTAAAAGCTTTATTGAGAAACATAAAAATACATGAAAACCAATCTACTGAATTACGATTTAAACGGACTGACGCAACACTTTGCCGAAATGGGTGAAAAACCTTTCCGCGCCAAACAGGTAATGCGTTGGATGCATCAAGCCGGTGCACAAAACTTTGAAGAAATGACTGATTTGGCCAAATCATTACGCGCCAAGCTGAATGAACAAGCCACAATCGAAGTGCCTAAATTAATGATGGCACAAGAATCTACTGATGGCACACGCAAATGGTTGCTGGATGTCGGCACGGGCAACGGTGTAGAAACCGTCTTCATTCCCGAAGCCGAACGCGGTACTTTGTGTATCTCTTCCCAAGTCGGTTGCGCATTGGAATGCACCTTCTGCTCTACCGGCCGACAAGGTTTCAACCGCAACCTGACTGCAGCTGAAATTATCGGTCAGCTTTGGTGGGCCAATAAAGCCATGGGCGTTACCCCTAAAAACGAACGCGTTATCTCCAACGTGGTGATGATGGGCATGGGCGAACCCATGGCAAACTTTGACAATGTTGTTACCGCTTTGAGCATTATGCTGGATGATCACGGCTACGGCTTGAGCCGCCGCCGCGTGACTGTTTCCACTTCGGGCATGGTTCCACAAATGGATAGACTGCGTGATGCAATGCCTGTTGCTTTGGCTGTATCTTTACACGCATCCAACGATGAAGTGCGTGATCAGATTGTTCCCCTCAACAAAAAATACCCGCTCAAAGAATTGATGGCAGCCTGTCAACGTTATCTGGTCAAAGCCCCCCGCGACTTTATTACCTTTGAATACGTTATGCTCGACGGTATCAACGATAAAGCGCAACATGCGCGCGAATTGATTGAGTTGGTTAAAGACGTACCATGCAAATTCAATCTGATTCCGTTCAATCCTTTCCCAAATTCCGGCTACGAACGTTCTACCAACGAAAATATCCGTGTCTTCCGCGATATTCTGCAACAAGCCGGCTTTGTCGTTACTGTCCGCAAAACTCGCGGCGACGATATCGATGCCGCTTGCGGACAACTGGCTGGACAAGTACAAGATAAAACACGCCGCCAACAAAAATGGCAACAGATTTTGGTCGAACAATAAGGTTAATTATGAAAATCAAGTTCGGATTCGCTTTACTTACCGCACTGACTCTTTCTGCCTGCGCTTCCTCTTCCGGACCAAGCCCCAAAGAACGTGCCATTCAGGTTTCCAATATCAAAACCCAGCTTGCCGTGGAATATATGCGCGGCCAAAACTACCGCCAAGCTACCGAAAGTATCGAAGAGGCACTTAAATTCAATTCAAAAAACGATATTGCTTGGCTGGTACGCGCCGAGATTTATCAGTATTTGAAGGTCAAAGACAAAGCTCAGGAAAGCTTTCTTAAAGCATTGTCTTTAAAACCTGATAGCGCAGAAGTCAACAACAACTACGGTTGGTTCTTGTGCAATCAAATGAATGCACCAGCCGAATCTTTGGCTTATTTTGACAAAGCACTGGCCGACCCAACTTACCCGAGTCCCTTTATTGCCAATATGAATAAAGGCATTTGCAGCGCAAGATTAGGCCAATACTCTTTAGCCCAAGCCTATTTGGAAAGGTCTTTAGCAGCGAATCCGCAATTCTTCCCTGCTTTCAAAGAACTTGCCCGAACCAAAATGATGGCAGGCAATCTCAACGATGCCGACTATTATTTCCGCCAATACCAAAGTAAAGTCGATGTCCTGCAGGCTGACGATTTGCTCTTAGGCTGGCGTTTGGCTACCGCCTTGGGCAATAAACACGCCGCATACGAATACGAAGCCCAACTTAGGGCAAACTTCCCATATTCAGACGAACTACAAACCGTCACAACAGGCCACTAAATGGAAAATAACGATAAAATCAACTACGACACACAAGCCGCCAAAACATTGGGGGATGAATTACGCAAACACAGAACTGATGCCAAAATCGATATTCAAGATGTTGCTTCACGTTTGAAACTATCTGCCGAACAAATTGATGCTTTGGAAAAAGGGGAATATTCAGGCTTTCCCGGTTTAGTCTTTGTTTCAGGCTATCTGCGTTCATATGCACGATTTCTGAAAATCGATGAACAAACCATCGCCAAACATTTACTCTCCATTACTCCGCAACTTGAAGACCATGTATACGCGGTAACACGCAGTGCCAACACCGGCTTAAGCTACAAAGACACTGAGAAACAAGGCTTCCCAAAATGGATATTGGGAGTAGCCGCATTAGCTTTGGCTGTAGGCGGCGTTTACTTTTGGCAAAGCAAATCCAGTTTTGAAAATGAACAGGCAAATATTCAAAACAGCAAAGATGTTGCTGATACGATGAAAACGCCTGCCTTAAAAACGGATAATGTTGCCGTTAGCGAAATGACGGAAGACGGCAAAAAAGAAATCACCAATAAGCCTGAAACGGCCAATGATCAAGCAACCTCAGCAGCTTCCGCCGTCGTACAAGATGAGAAGCCTGCCGTCAAAGTTGAGAAAGACGAACTTTGGATTAAAGTCCAATACCGAAGCAATCTGATTATTACAGACAAAGATGGAAAAGTTGTCCTCAGCCGTATCGTTCCGGCCGGAAGCGAACAACGTCTGAGAGGCGGCGCGCCTTACAATGTTTGGATCGGTATTGCAGCCGGCTCGGAAGCCAATTACGGCGGCACACCTATCGAACCTTTGAAATACCGTGTTGCCGGTGAAAAATCCGCCTCTTTTGTTGCAGGAAAAAACTAAAATGACCACACCTAAACGCCGTCAGACACATCAAGTTAAAATTGACCATCTCATCATCGGCTCCGATGCGCCCGTTGTTGTGCAATCTATGACCAATACCGACACCGCAGATGCAGAAGCAACCGCCCGACAGGTCAAAGAGTTGAGCGATGCCGGCTCAGAAATGGTACGCATCACGGTCAATACTCCGGAAGCGGCTTCCAAAGTCGCCGAAATCCGCAGCCGCTTAGACGATATGGGCTACACCACGCCCCTGATCGGCGACTTCCATTTTAATGGCGAACGCTTATTAGCCGAATTTCCTGAGTGCGGCAAGGCCCTGTCTAAATACCGCATCAACCCGGGCAATGTCGGCAAAGGTGCAAAAGGCGATGAAAAATTTGCCTTTATGATTCGTACTGCCGCAGAAAACAATAAAGCCGTACGCATCGGTGTGAACTGGGGTTCGCTTGATCAAAGCCTTGCCAAGCGCATGATGGATGCCAACCTAGCTTCTGCCACACCGAAGCCGCCTGAAGAAATCATGAAAGAGGCTTTGATTGTTTCTGCGCTGGAATCGGCAGAAAAAGCCGTGGCTTTGGGCTTACCCGAAGACAAAATCATTTTGTCGTGCAAGGTCAGCGCCGTACAAGACTTGATTCAGGTTTACCGCGAATTAGGCAGCCGTTGCCGTTACCCGCTCCATCTCGGTCTGACTGAGGCAGGCATGGGCAGCAAAGGTATTGTAGCATCTACCGCGGCCTTAGCCGTATTGCTGCAAGAAGGTATCGGTGACACCATTCGAATCTCCCTAACCCCCGAGCCCGGTAGTTCTCGCACTCAAGAAGTCATTGTCGGTCAGGAAATTCTGCAAACCATGGGCTTGCGCTCCTTTACGCCAATGGTTACAGCCTGCCCGGGTTGCGGCCGCACCACCAGTACCGTATTCCAAGAATTGGCGCAAGACGTACAAAACTATTTACGTCAAAAAATGACTATTTGGCGCACTGAGTATCCAGGCGTTGAATCATTGAACGTCGCTGTAATGGGTTGCGTGGTAAATGGTCCGGGCGAAAGCAAACTTGCCGATATCGGTATCAGCCTGCCAGGTACAGGCGAAACACCGGTTGCGCCGGTTTATGTAGACGGCGAGCGGAAAGTCACCCTCAAAGGCGACAATATCGCTGCCGAGTTTTTACAAATCGTTGAAGATTATGTCAAAACCAACTACTGCGAAGGTGGCGCAAAGCGTAAGCAAAACCGTGTCATTCCGATTCAATCTGCCTAAAACATTTTTAAGATAAAGAGGCCGTCTGAAAACATGTTGGGCAAACTGGATACTTGGCTGACTGAGCATCCCAAACGCAAGGATTTGCATGGTTGGCGACGCTTTATCGTTGAATTTTGTTTTTTTGGTTTAAAAGAAGCACGAGCCTGCTTATTTGCAGGCTTGTTTTTCATTGCCATGTTCCTCATTCCGAAAACAGGCTGGTTGGGAATTTCCCGCTACGACCTGCTGCTGATTTTTGCCGTCTCCGTACAAGTAGCCATGCTGTATTTCAAGCTGGAAACTTGGGATGAAGTCAAATCGATTACGCTGTTTCACTTGGTGGGCTTTGCTTTAGAGTGGTTCAAAACATCTGGCGATATCCAATCTTGGAGTTATCCGGATGAGGCATACACCAAAATCGGCGGCGTACCGCTGTTTGCGGGTTTTATGTATGCTGCGGTCGGCAGCTATATCATTCAAGCATGGCGGCTGTTTGACTTAAAAATCAAAAGCCATCCGCCGTATTGGTTGGGCACTTTGTGCGCACTGGCGATTTATATCAATTTTTTCACCCATCACTATATCGGCGACTATCGCTGGTATCTCGCTGCTTTTGCTCTCGGCCTATACGCCCGGACAACGGTCTTGTACACACCCTATGACACCACTCGCAAAATGCCGCTCCTGCTCGCTTTCGTCCTGATTGGATTTTTTATTTGGCTGGCGGAAAATTTGGGAACCCTATTCGGCGTTTGGCGCTATCCCAACCAAATCGGCGCTTGGGCATCGGTACACATCAGCAAATGGAGTTCATGGGCATTACTGGTGATGATGACTTTTACCATCGTTGCGAATTTAAAACACATCAAACATACCATCAGCGTATCAAAAGATTAATTGTTCAACATGTAAAAAAGGCCGTCTGAAACTTTCAGACGGCCTCTAATTTTCAACAATCAATTAAACAAACTTAAGGCTTTAACAAACACCATAATGACGCCATAGCCCAAAGGAATGCAAACCAAAGCCCAGCGCCACCATACGCCGATACCACCTGCTGATACTTTCTTGCTGATCAGATAAGCATCGGATACAGCGGTTTCATCATCGGGGTTACCACTATGTGCCGCGACCTTAATGTCTTTTTCGTGATGCTTTTCATGAACCGAACGGACACTCAAATTACACAA
This sequence comes from Neisseria sp. HMSC065C04, assembly GCF_001815375.1. Classification (NCBI taxonomy): domain Bacteria; kingdom Pseudomonadati; phylum Pseudomonadota; class Betaproteobacteria; order Neisseriales; family Neisseriaceae; genus Neisseria; species Neisseria sp. HMSC065C04. The sequence continues at coordinate 243,636 of NZ_KV820419.1, read as the reverse complement.
TAAGCCGACAATCAACAAACCCGCCATAATATACATGGTAATGCTATAAGCTTCAGCAGCCGGAACACCGCTTTCAATTTGACTTTGGCGGATATAGTTGACCAACACCGGGCCAATAACAGCCGCAGTTGACCATGCCAGCAAAATCCTGCCGTGGATTGCACCGACTTGATAAGTGCCGAACAAATCCTTCAGATACGCCGGAATCGCTGCAAAACCGCCGCCATACATGGAAATGATGACGCAGAAACCAATAACAAACAAAGCCTTGTTACCGCTATCGCCAATAGACGGAATGGCAAAATACAACAGCGAGCCGAGTACAAAGAAAATAGTATAAGTATTTTTACGGCCAATTTTGTCGGACACGCTGGACCACAAAAAACGGCCGCCCATATTAAACAGGCTCAACAGACTCACAAAACCTGCCGCCGCACCCGCACCAACGGCAGCCTGTTTACCGACAGAAGTTTCAGAAAACAGCTCCTGAATCATGACGGAAGCCTGTCCCAACACACCAATACCGGCCGTTACATTCAAACACAATACCCAAAACAAGAGCCAAAATTGTGGTGTTTTCATGGCTTCGGAAACATTGACGTGATTACTGCTGACCAATTTGCTTTTGTTTTTCGGCGCAACATAACCTTTAGGTTTCCAGCCATCGGCAGGTATGCGGATGGTAAACGCGCCGAACATCATCAACACCAGATAAAACAATCCTAAAACGACAAAAGCCTGCGCTACACCAACCGAAGTTTCACTGGAGAAAAAACTCATCAGCGACACGGATAAAGGCGAAGCCAACATCGCGCCGCCGCCGAAACCCATAATCGCCAAACCTGTCGCCATGCCCGGTTTGTCAGGAAACCATTTCATCAGCGTCGATACAGGCCCGATATAGCCTAAGCCCAAACCAACCCCGCCAATCACACCGTTGCCCAAATAAAGCAAAAACAGATTGTGCGTATAGACGCCGATCGCCGACACAAAAAAGCCCAAACTAAAGCAGCAGGCAGCAACAAACATTGCTTTACGCGGCCCAACGCGCTCCATCCATGTACCGAACATGGCCGCTGACGCGCCCAACATCGCCAAGGCAATACTGAAAATCCAACCGACTGTGGTCAGCTTCCAATCTCCTGCAGCCGACTCAGTGATACCGATAAGCTTGGTCAGCGGCGCATTGAACACGGAATAAGCGTATATCTGCCCGATGGCAAGATGCACGGCCAAAGCGGCAGGCGGTACCAGCCAACGATTAAAGCCGGGTTTGGCAATGGTCGCCTCACGGTCTAGAAATTTCATAAAATCCTCTTGTCTATGTGTGTCAAACGCTGATTCCATATCATGTGGAATCAGAAAATTGTTGACAATATTTTAGCATAATCTCCCGTTTATCCTTTTTTCTGCTCCATGATAATTTTGCGTATCAGACAGAAAAAACATTCATCTAAACCATTTCTTCACGCCAATATCGACAAAAAGGCCGAGACCTTTGCAAAAGTCTCAAGTTGACCGTATTGGCGGAAAAAATTCAAACGCGTAGTAAGGGCATTTTCAGGGAGTTGTTGAACAGTATGCATAAAATTCGGCAAATAATCGCAGTTCGGGGCAAGGATATTTGGGTGGCGCACCAAAATTACTACAAAATGACTTGCGTCTATTGGTAGGTGAATGCACTTTTATAAGAAATTTCCCCATCATAATAAATAATCCATGTAGAAACAAAATTTAAAGATTCTGGCTCATGCATAGATGTAATAAGTACTGAATGTTGCTTTTTTTCTATCCCATCAGCTATAGATGTAGCCCAGCTATTTTTATATTCTTCAATACCCAATAGTCTATTGGAATATGTAATTCTTCTACATATTCACCTAAAGAGATTGAAGCCAAAATATGCATCCCATATCCATTATCAAAAGATGTACCTTTATCTTTAAAGAAAATACCAAACATTATTAATCCTTAATTCTTTTTAAATCCCTGTCATAAATAAATAGTTCCAATCTTATTCATATTTTTCATGGCGCTTATATACACATATATAATTATCAAAAGATAAATATTTAGGGTAATCAATCCTAACTAAATTCTCATCAATAGTATAATCCTCACCAAAATTAGAAATAATATCTGTACCAATTTCATAAATCTCTTCATTCCAATAGGTAGAGATATCTCCATCAATAACGATATAAATACTTATACAATTTTCATTGATTCTTACATAAACACCTCTAACCTCTTTGGTAATTTTACCTATCAAGGCATTTTGGGTAACAATTCTTAATCTTATAATGTCATTATTCATAGACTATTATTCCTTTGGTTTAGCCGGAACTACATGATATCCATTTTTACTATAATGAATAATCCCCATAGTTGTTGGAGTTTGATTTCCTGTAACAGGATCGATATAAATACCGATATTTTTATTGAAGTTCACCCTTTCTTTAGAACCAGGAAGCCCAATTTCAGTTTTTCCCAACTGCTGTCCAGTTCCTACATAACCTTTTAAAGAATCTAAACTTACAGTGATAAAGATGCAGTAAAAAGGCATAATGATAGCCCCATTTTTATAATTATTTATTTTAGGGGCAAAAAGATGAATATTTTATTACTAGACGGTAGAAAAGAGTTTGGTCATTCGCATGGTGAGTTGAACCATATGCTTCATAAAAAAGCGAAAGAAGTTTTGACCGCACTTGGACACAATGTACAAGAAACCGTGATTAATGCGGGCTATGATGTTGAAGCAGAAATCGAAAAATTCTTGTGGATGGATGCCGTGATTTGGCAAATGCCAGGCTGGTGGATGCACGAACCTTGGACAGTGAAAAAATACATAGACGAAGTATTAACTTCCGGACACGGCAAGCTTTACCACAGTGATGGCCGCCATCGTGTCAATCCGACAGAAGGCTACGGCACAGGTGGTTTGTTGCAAGGCAAAAAACACATGCTCTCGCTTACTTGGAATGCGCCGATTGAGGCCTTCACCCGAGAAGGCGATTTTTTCGAAGGCAAAGGCGTGGATGCGTTGTATATGCACTTCCACAAACTCAATGAGTTCATCGGTTTGACCCGTCTGCCGACATTCTTATGTAACGATGTGATTAAAAATCCACAAGTGGAACAATACTTAGCAGACTACCAAGCACACTTAGAAAAAGTATTCGGCTAATGGCAAAAAAGGTGGGTAAAATGCCCACTTTTTTATTATTGATGAATGGGTGTGATCATTGTAAATGAGCCACATCGTTAAGCTGCTCAATATGAAAACCGCTTTCACTATCATATTTCACAATACTGATTGAAGTATGCAACAATGACACGGATTTACCCTCATCACGATGGTTTTCCCAAGTCGCTCCGCCTAGTAAGGACAATAAAAGCCGCAAGGTATGACCATGCGATACCACTAAAATATTAGCGCCCGATTGATGTACCTTAATGATGTCGTAAAGGGCGGCCATTGCACGTACTGCTAATTGTTCAAAGGTTTCAGGCCGTCTGAAAAATTTTCAGACGGCCTTTTCACTCATATCGTTTTATGCGGCGAAGCGTTTGGCAACTTCATCCCAGTTAACAATTTCCCAGAAACCTTTCAGGTAGTTAGGACGGCTGTTACGGTAGTCGATGTAGTAAGCGTGTTCCCATACATCGCAAGTCAACAGCGGAGTGTTTTCAGTAGTCAGCGGAGTACCTGCATTGGAAGTAGAAACCAGATCCAATTCACCGGCAGGCGTTTTCACCAACCATGCCCAACCGGAGCCGAAAGTACCAGCCGCGCAGGCATTGAACGCTTCTTGGAATTTCTCGAAGCTGCCCCATTTGGCGTCGATGGCTGCAGCCAATTCACCGGCAGGTTTGCCTTGACCTTTAGGGGTAAAGCCCAGCCAGTAGAAAGTGTGGTTCCAAGTTTGGGCAGCGTTGTTGAACATACCGCCGGAAGATTTTTTCACGATTTCTTCCAAAGGAATTTCTTCAAACTCAGTGCCTTTGATTTGATTGTTCAAATTGGTGATGTAAGTTTGATGGTGTTTGCCGTAGTGAAACTCCAAAGTTTCTTTGGTCAGATGAGGGGACAACGCATCCAGTTCATAAGGCAATTGTGGCAGCTTGTGTTCCATTTTTATGCTCCTAATTATTGATATTTATATTTTGGTAGTGTGTGTTGTCAAATCGACAACATTGCTATTTTACCTGCTTTAGCCTAAACAAACCAATTGAACTTACACTGCGCTATAATAGTGGATTACAATTTTCCAGCCAGAGATGCCCGTCATGAGCAATTATTCCGATATGCCGTCTGAAGACCGTGAAATCAGCGCATTGTCACTGCCGCCACATTCCACAGAAGCGGAGCAATCCGTCTTGGGCGGCCTGATGCTGGAAAATTCTGCTTGGGACCGTATTGCCGATGTCGTTTCCGGCGAGGATTTCTACCGCCACGAACACCGCCTGATTTTTCGTGCCATTGCCAACCTGATTAACGAAAGCCGCCCTGCCGACGTCATTACCGTTCAAGAAAGTTTGGAACGCAATGAAGAATTGGAAGCGGCTGGCGGATTCAACTATCTGATTACGCTGGCGCAAAACACGCCATCTGCTGCCAATATCCGCCGCTACGCCGAAATCGTGCGTGAGCGTTCCATCATGCGCCAGCTTGCCGAAGTCGGCACGGAAATTGCACGCAGCGCATACAATCCGCAAGGTCGCGATGCAGGCCAGCTTTTGGACGAGGCGGAAAACAAAGTATTCCAAATTGCCGAAAGTACCGCCAAATCTAAACAAGGCTTCCTTGAGATGCCCGACCTTTTGAAAGAAGTGGTAGAGCGCATCGATATGCTTTATTCGCGAGACAATCCTGACGAAGTAACCGGCATATCGACAGGTTTTATCGACCTCGACAAAAAAACATCAGGCCTCCAACCGGGCGATTTGATCATCGTCGCAGGCCGTCCTTCCATGGGTAAAACCGCCTTTTCGATCAACATCGCCGAACACGTTGCCGTAGAAAACAAATTACCTGTTGCCGTATTCTCGATGGAGATGGGCGGTGCGCAGCTGGTTATGCGTATGCTGGGTTCGGTAGGACGTTTGGATCAAAGCGTTTTAAAAACCGGCAGATTGCAAGACGAACACTGGGGCCGTCTGAACGAGGCGGTCGTTAAACTCTCCGATGCACCCATGTATATCGATGAAACTCCGGGTTTGACCGCGCTCGAACTGCGCGCCCGCGCCCGCCGTCTTGCGCGCCAGTTCAACGGCAAATTGGGTTTGATCGTCATCGACTACCTGCAATTAATGTCAGGCTCCGGCCGTTCTGACAACCGCGCTTCCGAGCTTGGCGAAATTTCGCGCTCCCTCAAAGCATTGGCCAAAGAGTTGCAAGTTCCCGTTATTGCCCTGTCGCAGTTGAGCCGTACCGTTGAACAGCGTACCGACAAACGCCCGATGATGTCTGATTTGCGTGAATCCGGCGCAATCGAACAAGATGCCGACTTGATTATGTTCATGTATCGTGATGAATACTACAACTCAGAATCACCCGCAAAAGGCTTGGCGGAATGTATTATCGGTAAACACCGTAACGGCCCCGTCGGGAAAGTATTCCTCACTTGGATGGGTCAATTTACCAAATTTGATAATGCTGCCTATGTTCCAGAATCCATGTTGATGGAAGATTGAGACAGATTGTCTGAAAAACTAACCGAATTTCATATTTCATTAGTCACGCATTACAAAATCGTTTAAAATAAATCTAATAAAAGCAAAAGCATTGCCACAGGCAAATGCAAAAGAGAAAACGTCGGTTACCCCAACACATTACTACCAAAAATCACTCATGTATCAGACACAAAAAGGCTTCACTCTAATTGAGTTGCTGATCGTCATTACTATTGCAGCAGTAATGGCCGTCATCGCACTTCCCAATATGAATCAATGGATTGCCTCCAGACGTGCGGCATCGCAAGCAGAGCAAATTGCCAATCTGCTGCGCTTCGCGCGAAATGAGGCCGTCCGTCTCAATCTTCCCGTTTACATTTGCCCGGTCAAAATTAAATCCGATGGCTCGCCCAATAATGGTTGCGATTCCAAATATGCTGGTAATGGTATGTTGGCCTACGCTGATAAAAACGAAGACTTACGCTATCAAAACGATACTGTCGATTTATCCATCCGCTCCATTATCCTTAATGGAGATACCGACAAAGTGGAATACAGCTTCAACTATATCCCTATCGGCAATGACCGTTCTGCCCTCTCTACTTCAGCTTCAAAAGAAGTCTGGTGGAGATTCCTGCCCAATGGTACATTTGGCCATTCAACCGATGGCAAGAATTATCAATTTTCAGACGGCCACATCAAAATCAGCCTGACGGATAAATCTGCTACCGATGCTGAAACCAAGAAAGCCCGTGCTACCGTACTTTTAATCAATGGCAATGGGCATGTCGAAATCTGTGCTAAAAACGATGAGCGCAAAATGTGCAAATACACTTCCAAAGAATAACAACGGTATCTTATGAACATTACTAATCCTACTCATCTCAGATCATTTAAAGGCCGTCTGAAAACAAGCTCATCAAGCTTTACCCCAAAACTTCAATCAGGCATGACCCTGATTGAAGTTTTGATTGCCATGTTTGTCCTTGCCATCGGTGTGCTGGCCCTTCTGGCTGTCCAACTGCGTACCGTATCCAACGTGCGCGAGTCTGAAAATCAAACCACCGTCGCCCAAATTACGCAAAATCTGATTGAAGGCATGCTCATTAACCCAACGCTCTCTGAAGAAACCGATACTGCAGGTGAAAAAACTACCCGTTATAAAAAATCCTATGATGCCTATCTAAAATCCGACTCTAAACAAACTGGAAAATTTGAAGCCAAAATGAGCAAAGCCCAACTTGCACAGGCTCAAATTGCCCAGTTTAAGGCCGACTTAGCCAAAGCCCTTCCCGAAGCCCAAGTGTTCTCAACCATCTGCAAAGATTCTTCCGGTGCAGAGCCGACTTACGAAAATGGGTTTAACGCAAAATGCGATGGCAAAGGCGACACGACCATCGTGAAAGTTTTATGGTTGCAAGATGTCGAAGAAGAAAATAGCGCAAAAAATCTCAACACATCGGGGCATCGAGTTGTCTATACCTACCAATCACGTGTAAGAGACTAACAATGAACAATAAACGCTTACTCAATCATATTCCCAATAAAACCGCCATTCGCGGCTTCAGCATCCTTGAATTTCTGGTTGCTAGCCTGCTCAGCATGATCGTCTTAATGGCTGTCAGCTCCACCTACTTTACTGCACGCGGATTGAACAAATCTGCCAACTCCCGCATCGGTATCCAGCAAGATTTGCGCAACACCGCCAACATGATCGTCCGCGATGCGCGTATGGCAGGCAATTTCGGCTGCTTCAATATGTCGAATTTTCCTGTCTCTGCAGTGATAGAAGACAAAAGCTCGGATGAATACACATTGAAAACAGCTGGTGTAAATAAGCTGTTACCAGTTAAAGAAATCAATAAATTAGGCTATGCAGGTTTTGCTCAAACCGGCAAAGCACTGCTGTTTCAATATGGAATCGACAAAGCAAACCCTGTTGCAAAAACTGCCATTGTCAGCAGCTGTTTCGGCATTGCCAAACCTCAAACAGAAATTAAAGATTTAGATGCGGCAAAAACAGCTTTGAAAATTACCGACTCTAATCAAAATGGCAGTATCGCCATCATGAAACATGAAATGATTGCCTACGCTGTCGGTAAACTTGGTGAAGAGAGCGGTTTGTTCCGTTTCCAATTATCAAATGATGGTTCATGGAGTAATCCGCAGCTGTTGATTAAAGGCATCACTGCTATGGATATTCACTATATCTATGCAGAATGTCCTCATTCTGAAAATGCCTCTGCCAGCGGAGTAAATACAGAATCATTTGATTACAAAAACGCATTGGATAGCTCAGCTGAGGCTACGTCTCCAGCCTCTATCCAAATCGTACTGAATAACGGAAGTATTGACCCATCGAAAGAACAAGACAATAAAGTCGATATCTACAATATTAATGCTACCATTCGCGGAGGAAACGTATGCGCCGACCGATCACTCTAAACAAACCTAACCAGCAGCGGGGCTATGCTTTGTTTATCGTTTTAATGATGATGGTCGTCATCGCCCTGCTCGTGGTCACAGCCACCCAGTCCTACAATACTGAACAGCGTATCAGCACCAATGATGCCGACCGCAAACTGGCAACCACCCTCGCCGAAGCGGCACTGCGTGAAGGTGAAAATCAAATTTTTGATATTGAAGGTAAAAAGACTAATTTTACCAAAGAGTGTAAAGATGGTTTTTGCGCCACACCTAACGTGAAATCTGACAACGAAGCCATTGAAGAAACCTCTACTGAAGATGCCTGGAAAAGAAAATGTGATAAAAATCAAAATCTTTGCATTGACACCAACGGTAAAGAATACTCTCTAGATAAAAAAAGCGGCATCGCAAACAATCCACGCTACATTATCGAATATTTAGGCAAAACTACTGAGGGTCGAATTACCTACCGCGTTACTGCCAAAGCATGGGGTAAGAATGCCAATACCCAAGTCGTTCTTCAGTCTTACGTTGCCAGCGAATAATATAATGAATACCACCTCTACCAAACAACTAGGCTTTACGCTGGTTGAGATGATGATTGCCGTCGCCATCTTAGCCATCCTGAGCGTCATTGCCATTCCCTCTTACAACCGCTACATTGAACGCGGCTACCAATCACAAGCGCATGCCGAGTTAGTCGCCATCAATTCCGCTTTTAAAAACCAGATGGTTAAAAATCCAAAGTGGAAAACTGATGAGGTTAAAACTCAGTTGGATGACTTTATTTCCTCATATAAAGGCCATAAAGATTTGGCAGACAAATACAAATACTCTGCCGAAATGATTGATGCCAATAAAAGCCGAGCCTATCGTTTGAAAGCCATACCCACCAAAACAGGCTATACCCTTTCCGTTTGGATGGATAGTTTGGGCAATGCTTACAAATGTACTGATATTAATTCTGCCAAGGATTCCAAAACTACAATGACCAATGGCAAAGGTTGTGAATCGGTTTCCAAAAAGAAATCTTCTTAGTCTGACAACCATAAAAAAGCAGTGTCATTTTATCGACACTGCTTTTTTTATTTTACTGCTTCCAATCATCGTCTCGGCGTTGGCGTTTTAACAAGATCCTGACTGCGCCATCATTGCCTTGTCGAGGCTCGACATAAGCCAACACATCAGGATGCTGCATCAACCAGCGGCGCGTCATATTTTTCAAAACCGGTTTATAGCCTGAGGAACCTAAGCCGCTACCGTGGACAATCTCGCCGCAAACGCCACGTTTTTTCGTAAATTCAATAAATTCGTTCAATACCTGCTGCGCTTCTTCCTGCGTATAGCCATGCAAATCCACATCCGCCACCACGGAATAATGGCCGTTTCGCAAACGCATCAAATCATTTTTACCCTGCCCGTTTTTACTGAACGAAGCCGGCGGTTCTTCCCAGCTGCCACTGCCCACATAAAAATAATCTTCCTGCTCCAAAGTCGCCATTTCTTTAGGTCGCGGCTTGATAGGCGATTTATCGCGGGGCTGTTCATAATAGTTGCCGGCATTTTTCAACGGCGTAACCTTACCAACCGCCTTGCTGAAATCCACATCCTCTACCTGTTTTTTAGCCTTCGCTTCCGCTTCCCGCTCTGTAGCTTCCTTTTTCGCCTGTTTGCCCAAAGCCTTCAGCGTTTCTTGAAAGTTTGCCGTCATGGTTTGTCCTTTCCCAAAAATTGATTGCACACATTATAGCAAACCCGATTACAAGGCCGTCTGAAAGACTCTTATCATCGCTTCGTGTTTAGGGTATAGTATTAACGCATTGCCAGTCTTATAAAAGAGAGAAAATATGTTTAAACGCCCGGAAGAAATTATTGTTTTGGTACTTGCCCTATTATGGGTCGCACTCAGCTACTACTTTGCCGCCATCCTGATTTCAGATGCCTACACCATTCTCCTGATTACCGTACTGACTTTTGTTTGGGCGGCCATCTGTTTCCTTTTATGGCAGCGCAACTTAAGCCGTCATATTTGGCCGCTGTTCCTCGGCAGCCTGGTTGCCTGCTGGTGGCCATACTTCACTTGGCTTGCAAGCGACGTTCCTGAAGGCACATGGTATTCAGGCTGGACATTCAAATCCATTATCGCCTTGATTCCCGTTGTGGCCGCTTATATCTTCAAGTGGAAACGGAGCCGAAAAAACAAAATCTCCAACACCATTGCCTGATACCTCGCGCCGTCTTTTTCAGACGGCGTTTTCCATATCTGACATAACGCTCAGACTGTCAACAATCCCAATAAAATGCTATACTCTTCACACGATTTAACACCCTAAAACAGGCCGTCTGAAAGACTTATCAAGATGATCAGCAAACAAGAATACCAAGCCCAAGCCGCACAAGGTTACAACCGCATTCCACTCGTTCAAGAGCTGCTTGCCGACTTGGACACACCGCTCTCAATCTACCTCAAACTTGCCAACAAGCCTTTCACCTACCTGCTCGAATCCGTTGTCGGTGGCGAACGCTTCGGCCGCTATTCCTTTATCGGCCTGCCTTGCAACCACTATCTCAAAACCAGAGGCAAACATGTCGATGTGTATCAAAACGGCGAAATCGTCGAACAACACGACGGCAATCCCCTGCCCTTTATCGAAGCCTTCCACAACCGCTTCAAAACGCCAGAAATCCCAAGCCTGCCGCGCTTTACCGGCGGCCTGGTCGGCTACTTCGGTTATGAAACCATCTACAATTTCGAACATTTTGCCCACCGCCTGAAACATACGGCCAAAGCCGATCCGCTCGGTACGCCCGACATCCTCCTGATGCTCTCGCAAGAGCTTGCCGTAGTGGATAACCTAAGCGGCAAAATCTACCTGATTGTTTATGCCGATCCGTCTCAAGCCAACGGCTACGAACGCGCACGCGAACGTCTTGAAGACATCCGTACCCAGCTACGCCAAAGTTGCGCCATCCCGCTTTCCCTCGGCAGCAAACAAACCCAAGCAGTCAGCGAATTTGGAGAAGAACCTTTCAAAGCCTGCGTCAACAAAATCAAAGACTACATCTTTGCAGGCGACTGCATGCAGGTTGTTCCCAGCCAACGCATGAGCATGGAATTTACCGACAATCCGCTTGCCCTCTACCGCGCCCTGCGTACGCTGAACCCATCGCCGTATATGTTCTACTACGATTTCGGCGATTTCCATATTGTCGGCTCTTCGCCCGAAATCCTCGTCCGCCGCGAACGCGACGATGTCATCGTCCGCCCTATCGCCGGCACACGCCTGCGCGGCAAAACACCAGCCGAAGACCTCGCCAACGAGCAAGACCTGCTGAGCGATGCCAAAGAGATTGCCGAACACGTCATGCTAATTGACTTAGGACGCAACGACGTTGGCCGCATCAGCAAAACCGGCGAAGTCAAAGTCACCGACAAAATGGTGATTGAAAAATACTCCCATGTGATGCACATCGTCTCCAACGTCGAAGGCCGTCTGAAAGACAGCATGACCAACATGGACATCCTCGCCGCCACCTTCCCCGCAGGCACACTTTCCGGCGCCCCCAAAGTCCGCGCTATGGAAATCATCGAAGAAGTCGAACCGAGCAAACGCGGCATCTACGGCGGCGCAGTCGGCGTATGGAGTTTCAACAACGACATGGATTTGGCCATTGCTATCCGCACTGCCGTGATTAAAAACAATACCCTCTTCGTCCAAAGCGGCGCCGGCGTAGTTGCCGACTCCGACCCAACATCCGAATGGCTGGAAACTCAAAATAAAGCCCGCGCAGTAATCCGCGCAGCGCAAATGGTGCAAGAAGGGTTGGATAAATAATTTTCAGACGGCCTGCGCTCTGAAATGACTAAACAATAAGATTATGATACTCAACGAAAAACAACTAAAATCCATCAGCAAATTCCTCAGCTTTATCTTACGCCATCATCCCGAGCAAATCGGCATTACTTTGGATAAAGACGGCTGGGTAGATATTGATACCCTGCTGACACAGGTAAATCATCCCGAGCGCGGCTTTACGGGCAATCCGCTGACCTACGAAATATTGTTGGAAGTGGTCGAAAACAACGATAAAAAACGGTTTACCCTTTCTAAAGACGGCAAACGCATCCGCGCGGCGCAAGGTCATTCGACGGCACAAGTTCAGGTCGAACACAAAGTGGCAACGCCTCCTCAGATTTTGTATCACGGTACGGCTGAGCGCTCTGTTCCGTCTATTTTGGAGCAAGGCCTGCATTCTGCTTCGCGCCATTTTGTCCATCTGTCTGCCGATGCCGCAACAGCCGTCAACGTCGGTTCCCGACACGGCAAGCCGCTTGTATTAACCATCGACACTGTCGCCATGCTTGCGGCAGGACACCAATTTTATCTGGCGGACAACGGCGTATGGTTAACTGAAAACGTTCCGCCGCAATTTATCGGCAAGCTTTAAAACATCAGGCCGTCTGAAGCCGTAAAACCATGTTCAGACGGCCTGCAAACACCCTACCCAATTTCTTCATAAAGCGATTATCCATGAACACATCTCCCATCCTCCCTCCTGCTATGCTCGGCATTCTTGGCGGCGGACAATTAGGCAGAATGTTTACTGTTGCTGCCAAAACCATGGGCTACAAAGTAACCGTACTCGATCCCGACCCGAATGCGCCGGCGGCGGAATTTGCTGACCGTCATTTATGCGCGCCGTTTGACGATGAAGCAGCTTTGGAAGAATTGGCAAAATGCGCGGCGGTTACAACCGAGTTTGAAAACGTCAATGCCGACGCGATGCGTTTTCTCGCCAAACATACCAATGTTTCCCCCAGCGGCGACTGCGTTGCCATCGCGCAAAACCGCATTCAGGAAAAGGCATGGATACGCAAAGCAGGCCTGCAAACCGCGCCGTATCAAGCGGTTTGCAAAGCCGAAGACATCACTGAAGAAAGCGTACAATTTCTACCCGGCATCTTAAAAACTGCCACTTTAGGCTACGACGGCAAAGGCCAAATCCGCGTAAAAACATTGGATGAACTCAAAGCCGCATTTGCCGAACACAGAGGCGTGGATTGCGTTTTAGAAAAAATGGTGGACTTGCGCGGCGAGATTTCCGTTATCGTATGCCGTCTGAACAATGACAACGTGCAAACTTTCGACCCTGCCGAAAATATTCACGAAAACGGCATCCTCGCCTACTCCATCGTCCCTGCGCGACTGAGTGCCGACGTGCAGCAACAGGCGCGGCAGATGGCGCAGCGTTTGGCCGATGAATTGAACTACGTCGGCGTATTGGCAGTAGAAATGTTTGTTGTCGGCGATACACATGAATTGGTCGTCAACGAAATCGCGCCGCGTCCGCACAACTCCGGCCACCATACCATCGACGCCTGCGCGACAGACCAATTCCAGCAACAGGTCCGCCTGATGTGCAACCTGCCTCCGGCTGATACCAAATCACTGAGCTCTTGCTGTATGGCGAATATTTTGGGCGACGTTTGGAAGGAAGACGGCGGCGAACCCGAATGGCTGCCGCTGCAAAGCAACCCGAATGCACATCTGCATCTTTACGGTAAAAAAGCCGCGCGCAAAGGCCGAAAAATGGGCCACTTTACCGTCTTGGCCAACGATGCGGACAACGCGTTCCAAACCGCTCAAACCTTGCATCAAAGCCTGTAACCATACCCACTTTTTCAGACCATCCGCCATGAGCCTTCTGACCATCCTCCGTCCGGCAACCGAAAAAGACTGCCAAGCCATACACAACGCCCATCTGCACGCCGTTCAATACGCCTGCATCCGCAGTTACGATGAAACCATCATGCACACATGGGAAAGTCTGCTCGATATCAACAGCTATTTGGAAACCATCTCCGATAAAAACAAAGCTTTGTGGGTGGTCGAATACAAAGGGCTGATTCAAGGCTTCTTCCAAGTCGATTTCAAAGAAGCGCAACTGGACGCCTTATACGTCCATCCGCTCTTCCACAATCTCGGCTTGGGCACGGCTCTGCTCAGCCGCGCCGAAGAAATGGCACGAAATGCAGGCCTCAGCTTTCTCAAACTGTATGCCTCGCTCAATTCCGTACCTTTTTATCGACTTAACCGCTACGAATCGCTCGGTACTGCCGTGTTGCAGCTGAACAAAACCGTCCGCGTCGAATGCGAATTGATGCGCAAATACCTGTAATTTTCTCTTCCGCCGTTGCTTTTTTGAAAGAAACCGATGTCCCGAATTGCCGCCCTGCCCGACCATCTTGTCAACCAAATCGCCGCCGGCGAAGTGGTCGAACGCCCTGCTAACGCCTTAAAAGAAATCGTTGAAAACAGTATCGATGCAGGCGCAACGGCGATTGATGTCGAGCTGGCCGGCGGCGGCATCCGCCTCATCCGCGTCAGCGACAACGGCGGCGGCATCCACCCCGACGACATCGAACTCGCGCTCCACCGCCACGCCACCAGCAAAATCAAAACCTTAAACGATTTGGAACACGTTGCCAGCATGGGCTTTCGCGGCGAAGGTTTGGCCAGTATCGCCTCCGTCAGTCGCCTGACCCTGACCAGCCGTCAAGAAGACAGTTCGCACGCAACCCAAGTCAAAGCCGAAGACGGCAAACTCAGCAGCCCCACCGCTGCCGCCCACCCCGTCGGCACCACCATCGAAGCCGCCGAACTCTTCTTCAATACCCCCGCGCGGCGCAAGTTCCTCAAATCCGAAAACACCGAATACGCTCACTGCGCCACCATGCTCGAACGCCTCGCGCTGGCGCATCCGCACATCGCCTTCTCGCTCAAACGCGACGGCAAACAAGTGTTCAAACTTCCTGCCCAAAGCCTGCATGAACGGATTGCCGCCATTGTCGGCGATGATTTTCAGACGGCCTCATTAGAAATTGACAGCAGCAATGGCGCGCTACGGCTCTATGGAGCGATTGCCAAGCCAACTTTCGCCAAAGGCAAAACCGACAAACAATATTGCTTCGTCAACCATCGTTTTGTCCGCGATAAAGTCATGCTCCATGCCGTCAAGCAGGCATACCGAGACGTATTGCACAACGCACTGACGCCTGCTTTCGTCCTCTTTCTCGACCTGCCGCCAGAAGCCGTGGATGTCAACGTACACCCAACCAAAACCGAAATCCGCTTCCGCGACAGCCAACAAGTACACCAACTCGTGTTCCACACGCTCAACAAAGCCCTTGCCGACACGCGCGCCGACTTGACCGAAAGCGTCAGCAACGCAGGCGAAGTACTGCATGACATTACCGGCGTTACGCCTGCACCAATGCCGTCTGAAAATCTGTTTGATAGCGCATCCAACTACCCGACGGGCAACAAATCCGATACACGCAATGCCTTTGATTCATCAGGCAAAACCGCGCCCATGCCTTACCAAGCCGCGCGCGCGCCGCAACAACGCAGCCTATCCCTGCGCGAAAGTCGCGCGGCAATGAATACTTACGCCGAACTCTACAAAAAAACCGACGACATTGACCTTGAGTTAAGCCAATTCGAGCAAGCACGTTTCGGCAATATGCCGTCTGAAATGCCTACCCAAAAAACAGAAACGCTGCTTTCAGACGGCCTTCCATCACAATCCGAACTGCCGCCGCTCGGTTTTGCCATTGCACAATTACTTGGCATCTACATCCTTGCCCAAGCCGAAGACAGCCTGTTGCTCATCGATATGCACGCTGCCGCCGAACGCGTCAACTACGAGAAAATGAAATGCCAACGTCAGGAAAACGGCAACCTGCAAAGCCAGCGCTTGCTTATTCCCGTAACCTTTGCCGCGTCCCACGAAGAATGCGCCGCCCTTGCAGATCATGCCGAAACACTGGTAGGCTTTGGCTTGGAATTGTCCGACATGGGCGGCAATACCCTTGCCGTCCGCGCAGTTCCCGCCATGCTCGGCAAAGCCGACGTCGTTTCACTGGCCAAAGATGTTTTGGGCGAACTCGCCCAAGTTGGCAGCAGCCAAACCATCGAAGAACACGAAAACCACATTCTCGCCACCATGTCTTGCCACGGCTCAGTCCGCGCCGGCCACCAGCTTACCCTGCCGGAAATGAATGCGCTCCTGCGCGATATGGAAAACACACCGCGCAGCAACCAGTGCAACCACGGCCGTCCGACTTGGGTCAAACTGACTTTAAAAGAATTGGATGCGTTGTTTTTACGCGGACAGTAACGCCGATAAAAAGGCCGTCTGAAAATGCTTTCAGACGGCCTTTTAACTTATTTGCCCTTAGCGAATATCCATAGGTGCAAACGATTTTACGGTTTCATCGATTGCTTTAACACGGGTCAGGAAATCTTCCAATTGGGCAAGCGGCAATGCGCTTGGACCATCGCATTTGGCTTGGTCGGGATTGGCATGGGATTCGAGGAACAAACCGGCCAATCGGGTTGCCATACCGGCAAGCGCCAAGTCCAATACTTGGGCGCGACGGCCGCCTGATGCTGCGGCACCGGATTCGCGCGTTTGCAGGGAATGGGTTACGTCAAAAATAACGGGCAGGTTGTGACACGTTTTTTTCATCACGCCAAAGCCGAGCATATCGACCACCAAGTTGTCGTAGCCGAAATTTGCGCCGCGTTCGCACAAAATGATTTGTTCGTTGCCTGCTTCTTGGAATTTCTCGACGATGTTTTTCATTTGAGATGGGCTGAGAAATTGCGGCTTTTTGATGTTGATAACATTGCCGGTTTTCGCCATTGCCACCACCAAATCGGTTTGGCGCGCCAAGAAGGCAGGCAGCTGGATGACATCGCAGACTTCGGCAACCGGTTGGCATTGGTAAGGCTCGTGAACGTCGGTAATCACGGGAACGTTAAACTCGCGCTTCACCGCTTGAAAAATCTTCATGCCTTCGTCCAAACCCACACCGCGGAAAGAGTGGATGGAAGAGCGATTTGCCTTGTCGAAAGAGGCTTTGAACACGTAAGGGATGCCGAGTTTATCGGTTACTTTAACGTATTGCTCACAGGCTTTCAGCGTAGAGTCAAGGTCTTCAAGGACATTGATGCCGCCGAAAAGGGTAAAGGGCGCATCGTTGCTGACGGTGATGTTGTTGATTTGGATATTCACGGCAAAGCCTTTCAGATAAGTTGAATTTGGGAAACAGGCCGTCTGAAACGTTTCAGACGGCCTTTGTTTGAATATTACAACACGGTGTGCGGCGGCTCATAAGAAATCACGTCGCGGATTTTATTGTTCTCATCGACGAGGACGACTTTCGGCTCATGCGCTGCAATTTCGGGTTCGGACAACATAACGTAAGACATGATAATCACGATGTCGCCTTTTTGAACCAAACGTGCGGCCGCGCCATTCAGGCAAACGACGCCGCTGCCGCGTTCGCCGGGGATGGTGTAGGTTTCAAGACGTTCGCCGTTGTTATTGTTGACGATGGCAACTTTTTCGTTAACGCAAATACCTGCTGCATCCAGCAGGTCTTGGTCAACGGTAATGCTACCGACGTAGTTAAGGTCGGCTTCGGTAACGGTGGCACGGTGGATTTTGCCGCCGAGCATGGTACGGAACATGGGTTTCCTTTTTGATTGTGGGTTGATTTGCGGTTTTAACTTCCGGGAAGTTAAAACCGCTGTTTGTGTGATTGAGGATTAGTTATTGGGAAAGTCTGCTTCGTCAAACTCGGGTTCCGGGTCGCTTTGAAGGACTTTTCCGTTTAATTTCAACTCGCTGTTTTGCAGAGTCAGATGGGTTTTGACATTATCGTCTTCTAAGGTCAAATATTTTTCTCTTGCCATACTTTTGATGGTGCTGTCTACCATCAGGCGCAAGGTCTCGTTGATATCGTCGATGCTGGCACGGCCTGCGGCTTCATCTTCGGCATTGACGCTAAACAGGCTGCTTACTTGGTTAACGGCGAGCTGCTCCAACAATTTTTGCGGTACGCTCATGTTGAAGTCGGCTTCGGTTTTCTTCAGCATATCGCCCAAATTGTTGAGGTCTTTAGCTGCCAAACCTTTAAACGCGAGTTTGCCGCTGACATCGACATCACCATGAGGCATGGTGAATTTGAAGGTTTTGACGTTCAAAACCGGATTATTGGTAAACAGGCCCGAAGCCTCGTTTTTGGCCGTCTGAATCAAGGAAGCCTGAATTTCTTCTTCGCTCATTTTCTTCACGGACACTTCGGCAATTTTGTTTTTCAATGCCAAAAGTGATGCCGCATCCAAATGCTCGGCAGCGACATTGATGTCCAGAGGGCCGTATTTGTCTTCGCCATAGGTCAGGCTTTCAAATTGGAAGCGGCCTTCGCTGTTGATGAATTTATCGACTTCGCCGGTCTGGGTATCGAAACGCAGTTTGTTGACTTCGATTTTAGACGGAGCAATCGTGCCGGTCGGATTGATAAATGCACCGATTTGCAGGTTGGTTACGAGGTTGACCAACTCGTTCAACTTAACGTTGTAATCGATGTTTTCTTTCCATTGCAGCAGAAATTTATCCAGCGTAATGCTGCTCTTGCCCAAAGCAAGCTTGGTCAGGCCGTCTTCCGTTTCGGATTGGAAGCGCAGGTTTTCCAAAGACACATCGCCTTTGTCGGCCAATTTGACTTGTAAAGACGGCGCAAGATAATCGTGGCGATAGCTTTTGAAGCCTTGGCTGTAATCGGTATTGCCGCTAAAGCCTTTCCAGTTGAGTTTGATACCGGAAAGCTCTTCATAGTCGAAGGCGGGAATATTGAGGCTGAGTTTGCCGTCACCGGAAAGGTAAACCGTATTGGTCATGGTCAACGGCGTTTGCTGGCCGAAGAAGCGGTCCAAAACCTTTTTGGTTTCCGGATGGTATTGGAACTCGGTTTCCACGTGGGCGCGCGTACCGAAGCCGCCGGCAAACGGACCGTGTGTCACGTGGTTGATGACCGTAATCGGCTCTTGCAGGACAGTTTTCAAATTGTCCGGCAGGTATTTTTGCGTATTTTGAAGCAGGGTCGGCTTGAGGCGGATGACGGTCGTCTCGGTTGAACTGAACCAGCCGCGATCGTATTGGTGGGACTCAACGGTCAAAAAACCGGATTCCTGCAACAGCTTTTGTTGCTCGGTCAGGCTTTCTTCCGCTTTGACACCAAGATAATAAGGCGTGCCAAGCGCAGCGGCGACAACGACGGCGGCAGTCGGGATAAGATACTTTTTCATCACTTCAAACAGATTAGGTTCAAAGCGTAAAGCATAGCATTTTTTAGCTGTTTTGTCTTATCCGCCGTTTCAGACGGCCTTTAGGTAAAGATTGTGATATTATGCAAACATAAACGATTTTTACACTTTTGGCAGGCCTTACCCTGTCTGCCAAAATGTCATTAAAGGTTTGCAAATGCTTTTATTTATCGACAATTACGACAGCTTCACCTACAACATCGTCCAATACTTTGCCGAATTGGGGCAGGAAGTTTTGGTACGTTGCAACGATGAAATCACCATCGAAGAAATCGAAGCCCTGAAACCGCAATATCTGGTCATCGGCCCGGGCCCTTGTTCCCCTAAAGAAGCAGGCATTTCTGTTGCAGCCATGCAGCACTTTGCCGGCAGGCTGCCCGTCATGGGCGTGTGCCTCGGGCATCAAACCATGGGCGAAGCGTTCGGCGGCAATGTCGTGCGCGCGCAAACGATGATGCACGGCAAAGTCTCCCCCGTTTTCCATCACGGCACAGGCATGTTTAAAGACCTGCCCAATCCGGTTAACTGCACGCGCTACCACAGCCTCGCCATCGACCGCGCCACCCTACCCGACTGCCTCGAAATTACCGCATGGACGGAAGACGGCGAAATCATGGGCGTACGCCATAAAGAATATGCCGTCGAAGGCGTACAGTTCCACCCCGAAGCCCTGCTGACCGAACACGGCCACGATATGCTGAAAAACTTCTTGGAAGAATTCAAAGACTATCGTCCGCAAAAATCTTAATGAAAGGCCGTCTGAAAGGTGTTTGACAATGTTCAAACCGCATTTTCAGACGGCCTGAATCACATCGGACACGAACAAAGGAAAAATCATGATTACCCCTCAACAAGCGATTGAACGCCTCATCAGCAACAACGAACTTTTCTACGATGAAATGACCGACCTCATGCGCCAAATCATGAGCGGCCAAGTTCCGCCCGAGCAAATCGCCGCCATTCTGACCGGACTGCGGATTAAAGTTGAAACCGTTTCCGAGATTACCGCCGCAGCCAGCGTGATGCGTGAATTTGCCACCAAAGTGCCGCTGGAAAACGCCGATGACTTGGTCGATATTGTCGGCACAGGCGGCGACGGTGCCAAAACCTTCAATATTTCCACGACTTCCATGTTTGTCGCGGCTGCGGCAGGCGCGAAAGTCGCCAAACATGGCGGACGCTCCGTTTCTTCATCCAGCGGCGCCGCCGATGTCATGGAACAAATGGGCGCCAACCTCAACCTCAACCCCGAACAGGTTGCCCAAAGCATCCAGCAAACCGGCATCGGCTTTATGTTCGCGCCCAACCATCACAGCGCCATGCGCTATGTTGCCCCCGTCCGCCGTTCGCTCGGCTTCCGCAGCATCTTCAATATCTTGGGCCCACTGACCAATCCTGCCGGCGCGGCAAACCAACTCTTGGGCGTGTTCCACATCGACTTGTGCGGCATTCTTTCCCGCGTATTGCAACAGCTTGGTTCCAAACATGTTTTGGTTGTGTGCGGCGAAGGCGGTTTGGATGAAATCACGCTGACCGGCAAAACCCGCGTTGCCGAACTGAAAGACGGCAAAATCACCGAATACGATATCAGCCCGGCCGATTTCGGCATGGAAATCCGCCGCAATTTGGACGAAATCAAAGTCGAAAACGCGCAAGAATCCCTGCAAAAAATGAACGAAGTGCTGGATGGCAAAGTCGGTGCCGCACGCGACATCGTCGTCCTCAATGCAGCCGCCGCGCTCTACGCAGGAAATGTGGTCGCATCGCTGGCGGACGGTGTCAAAGCCGCGCAAGAAGCCATCGACTCCGGCAAAGCCAAAGCCAAAAAAGACGAGTTTATCGAATTTGGCAAACAGTTTGCCTAAACTTTAAAACCATAAACAAAGGCCGTCTGAAAAATCTTTCAGACGGCCTTTTATTCTTTAAATATTAAAATTTGCTTTTAATATCATTAATCAAGCCTTCAGCTTTTTCTTTGGCTTCTTCAGCCAAGTGTGCTACTTTCTCTTTGGCTTCACCGGCTAAATGAGCTGCTTTTTCTTTAGCTTCACCTGCAAAGTTTTCTACTTTTTCTTTAGCCTCGCCTGCAAAGTTTTCTGCTTTTTCTTTAGCATCCGCAGCAACTTCTTTTGTCTTACCGACGCCTTGTTGAACTACGCCTTCAGCTTTGAGTTTGGAATCGTCAAGAACTTCGCCGGCTTTCTCTTTTACTTCACCGCTGATTTGATCTAATTTGCCAGTCATCATTTATTCCTTCTTAGTTTCATGTTGATAAGAGTAATCACTATACCCCAATAGATATTGGGTTGCAACTTAAAGTCTGTCTCAATATTAAAAACATAATAAAAATGGATTACGTCAAGTTAGCACAACTGTTTCAATATCGCTTCGGCTACTGCCTCGCCTATCATCTTGCTGCCGAACTCATTGAAATGAAGTCCATCGCACAGCATCACATCGGTCAAATCCTGCTCAAACATCAGACTGTATAAATCATTGACGGTAAAACCATATTGCCTTGCCAAATCCTCCGCCACACGGTTATAGGCCTTCAAGTCGGCCAGATAGCGGCGCGAGGGTTTGACGATATTGTGTACGCTTTCCAAAAACGGCGTACTGCTCGCCCAAATAATTTTTGCCCCTGTCTGTTTCAGATAATCGAAAATTTGAATCAGGTTGCTGCGATAGGTTTTTATATCGGCCACCGGCTCATTACAGCCTTGATTATGGCGGATGTCGTGCAAACCGCAATTGATGTGGATAATGTCTCCCACAGTCGCGCCCTCTGTCCATTGCCTGATATGCTCTAACACATCATGCGACGAACGGCAGTTTTCCGATGGAGAAACAATATCCACCTCAGGCAAAGCGGCGCGCGTGTAAGGCTCCGAAGCAAGCCGAACGGAGTCGCCGATTAAGTAAACGGTCATTTTTGTTCTCCTCCCTTTATTTGAACCAACAGCAAGGCCGTCTGAAATATCACTTATATTATTATAAGAGTGCTATTTCAGACGGCCTTAACTTCAGTCAAGTTCTATCGTCAAATCATCAATTAGAGCTGACTGTTTTTATAAAAATCAATTAATTGCTTGGCCTGCAACATGGGCAGCCCAAAACGGTCGCTCACGGCTTTCCAATCCTTCCATTCCTGACCAGTCAGATTCTGCCCAACCCATTTGAGGTTTTCCGGATTGCTTTTGATTTTCTCAAAATACGCCTGCTTGCGTTTCCAGTTACGCGACCACACCAGCAACATGGTAAAAATACATAAAACAATCAATACAATATTGGTAAACAACATCATGTCCATACGACATACTCCCGCTTAAGTCTCGAAATCAGAAAATATGGATTAAAGGCCGTCTGAAAAACAATCTTCAAACGGCCTCAGCGTGACGCTCAACGTTGCATTTCCATCATTAACGCCTGACAAGCGGATTCGTTTTCCAAAGCACAAGATTCGCTCAGTTGGTTTAAACGGCTGTCGCGGTCTGGTGTATTGCCTTGCGCCATCTCTGCTTTAGTTTCTTCAAAATTGGTACAGGCATTTTCATAACCGCCTTTACAGGCTCGCTCGTAGAGCTTGACTGCGGCGGCATAATCCATGCCCAAACCGCTGGACGGATTGAGATACAGATTACCCAAAACATTGCAGCCGCGCATATTGCCGCCATCGCAGGCTTTTTTCAGAAACGGATACGCATGAGCAGGCGCTTCAAGATAATCGCGCATCCAAATGGCCGCAGTGACGCAACTCTCCAGATTGTTCCGATTGCATTCCCGTATCAGCTTATCGTGCTGCTTCTCGCTGTAATCCTCAGCCTGCACGCTAAATGCAGTGGCAACCAATGCCAAGCCAAACAATAAACGAAGTGTTTTCATCTGATTATTTCTCCAAAAATATTTGATGACAGGCCGTCTGAAAAAACAATCTTCAGACGGCCTTTATATTATCACTCAATGTTCACCCGTTTCAGGCGCAAGGCATTGCTCAACACGGAAACCGAGCTTGCCGCCATTGCCGCGCCTGCGATAACGGGGTTTAAAAAGCCGAGCGCGGCGAGCGGAATGCCCAAAATATTGTAGAAGAAGGCGAAAAACAGGTTTTGCTTGATGTTTTTCAAAGTTGCCTGCGACACCAGCAGGGCATCGGCGAGCTGGTTGACCGAATGCTGCATCAGTGTGGCGGATGCGGTGTGTTCGGCAACGTCCGCACCGCCTTTCATGGCGAAGCTGACGTTGGCGGCGGCGAGCGCGGGCGCGTCGTTGATGCCGTCGCCGACCATCGCCACGGTTTTGCCGGCGGTTTTGAGTTTTTGCACTTCGGCGGCTTTGTCGCGCGGACTCATATTGCCGAAGGCGTGTGCGATGCCCAGTTGTTTGGCGACGTATTCGACCGTGCCTTGGTTGTCGCCGCTCATGATGTAAACGTCGATGCCGTGTTTTTTCAGACGGCCTATGGCTTCGGCGGTATCGGCTTTCAGCGCGTCGGCAAGTGCGAATGCGCCGATCGGTTTGTTATCGACTGAGACTGCGACAATGCTTGCAATATCCCAAACGCCGTCTGAAAACTTCGGCAAGGTCAATTCGGCAAATTCGGCTTTGCCCGCTTTCACCAAACCCACGCCTTCGACTTCGGCGGCAATGCCTGCGCCGACAACGGTTTGCGCGTTTTGTGCGGCGGGAATCTCCAAGCCGCGCGCTTGGGCGGCAGAAACGATGGCACGGGCAAGCGGATGAGCGGCGTTTTGTTCAACGGCGGCGGCGATGCGGTACAAAGCGTCTTCATCAAAGCCGCTGTCGGGAACGCAATAAACGGCGGCAACCTGCGGTTTGCCTTCGGTCAGCGTGCCGGTTTTGTCCAACACGACGGCATCGACGTGGGCGGCTTCTTCCATCGCTGCCGCGTCTTTAAACCAAATGCCGTGTTTCACCGCCTTGCCCATGCCGACCATAATCGCGGCGGGCGTCGCCAGACCGAGTGCGCACGGACAGGCAATCACCAAAACGGCAACGGCGTGCATCAGCGCGACCATCCAATCGCCTTTTACCAGCCAAGTGGCGATAAAAGTCAAAAGCGCGATGCCCACGACGGCAGGCACGAACACCGCCGCCGCCTTGTCCGCCACGCGTGCAATCGGTGCTTTACTGCCTTGTGCTTCGGACAGCGCATTCATCATGTCGCCGAGCAGGGTTTGGCTGCCGAGCTGCGTAGCGCGGTAAACCACGCTGCCCTCGGTCATCAGCGCGCCCGCCAACACTTTGCCGCCTGCTTTTTTCTCTTCGGGATTGGATTCGCCGGTGAGGTGGCTCTCGTCCGCCCAGCCGCTGCCGCTTTCGATAATGCCGTCGGCGGCAATGCGTTCGCCGTGGTTGGCGCGGATTAGGTCGCCGATTTGCACTTGGTCGATGGGCAGCTGTTTCCATTCGCCATCGCGTTGCACGTTGACTTGGGTCGGCGTAAGTTTCAGCAGCAGGCCCAAGCTGTTCAGGCTGGATTTTTTGGTGCGGTGTTCCAAAAATTTGCCCAGCGACACAAAACCGATCACCATCACGCCTACTTCAAAATACACGTGTGCCATGCCGTGCGCCGCGTGCGGGCTGAAAAACAGCATATAAACGGAATACAGGTAAATCGATACCGTGCCGATGGTAACCAGCACGTCCATGTTCGCCAACCCGCCCTTAATGCTCGCCCACGCGCTTTTGTAAAACGGCACCGCCAGCCAAAGCTGCACCACGCTTGCCAGTACAAATTGCCATACAGGCGGAATCATCCAATCGTGCCGCCCGATCATCATCCCTGCCATGCCGATAAGGAACGGAATATTGATGGCCAACAAAAGCCACAGCCTCCAGCTTACATGCGCTGCTTCTTCGGGCTGCGGCAGCGCGTCTTCCGTTTTTTCCTTCGCGCCGTAGCCGGTTTTCTCGATAATTTTGGCGATGTCGGCAACCGACGTTTTGCTGTCGTCAAACGTAACCTGCGCTTCCTCGCTGGCAAAGTTCACCCCTGCCGATTCGACAAAATCTTTTTTGTTCAACACTTTTTCAATACGCGAAGCGCAGGCCTGACAGGTCATGCCTTCGATTTGAAAACGGACTTTTTGTTGCATGGTTTCTTCCTTCTGAATGTGGTTGGGCTACCTGAAAAAAGCGGAGCAGGGTTTTCAGGTAGCCTTTGGGGTGTTGCAGTCGATTTGTTGCGATTCGATTTACAAAGCCGCATCAAAGCCGCCGTCTTCCACCGCTTCTATCAGCGCGGCGGGGTTGGTTTGGGCGGGGTCGAATTCCACGACGGCATTCTTGTTTTCCAGGCTCACTTCGGCCTTGTCCACGCCGTTTACGCCTTCGAGGATGCTGGTAACGCTTTTCACGCAGCCGCCGCAGGTCATGCCTTCGATGTTTAATGTGATGGTTTGCATAGGGTTTCCTTTCTGTTGGAATGAGGCTGAGGTTTTAAAGCCCGTTGCAGCCAAAGCTTTCAGGTAACCTGAAATGATGGGTCTGCTCTTGCTTTCCCGCTAAGTGCCACCACTATAAAGCTTTACCCGAAGTAAAGGTCAAGCATCATGATGAACATCAGCCAGGCCGCGACCGAGAGCGGCCTTTCCGCCAAACAAATCCGCGACTACGAAAAGCACGGCCTAATCGCCCCGGCCGCGCGCAGCGAAGCGGGCTACCGCCGCTACGGACAGGCCGACCTTGTCCGGCTGTGCTTTATCCGCCATGCGCGGGAAGTGGGCTTTTCGCTGCCGCAGATCGGGCAGCTTTTGAGCCTGCAACACAACCCGCAGCGTACCAGCCGCGAAGTGAAAACGCTCACCGCGCGGCACATCGCCGAGCTGGAAGCCAAAATCGAACGCTTGCAGGGCATGGTGGCCGAGCTGCAACGTTGGCACGATGCCTGCGCGGGAGACGACTGCCCGGATTGTGCGATTTTGGCCGGACTGGAGGATCGTTAGGCGGCTTGGGCAGAATAGAAACAGGCTACCTGAAAAGTTTCAGGTAGCCTTAGTCGGCCACTAACGGTTTGGTACAGGCCTCGTCGTAATACGGCAGCCACTTGCCGCCGCTTTGCTTCAGATATGCGCGAAAACTTTTGTTTACCCGTGTGGCGGTGTAATCCAAATAATGGCAAAAAGTAAGTTATCGAGAGACAGAGGCCGTCTGAAGCGTTTCAGATGGCCTTTTCAAAATACGCTTATCGGTTACAAAGCCACATCGTAGCCGCCATCTTCTACGGCATCAATCAGCGCATCGGTATCTGTCTTGCTTTCATCAAAAGTAATCACTGCATTTTTGTTTTCCAAGCTGACTTCTGCTTTTTCCACGCCTTCTACGCCTTCCAAAAGACGGGTTACGCTTTTAACACAGCCGCCACAGGTCATGCCATCGATGTTGAGGGTAACAGTTTGCATTTGTATTTCCTTTCATTCAAACAAATATGGTTGCCAAATACTTTACTCCTTACATAAACAGCTTGCAAATTCTTCATTAGGGCCGTCTGAAAAATGCAGATAGGCGTATAATAACGTCCCTTACTTCATCAAACGGACATAATAATGACTTCAACATTGAAACAATGGGTTAGTGTATGCGCGCTGGCGGTGGGAGCGTTTATTTTCAATACCACCGAATTCATTCCGATTGCGCTTTTGAGCGACATCGGCCAAAGCTTTGGCAAACCGGCAACGGAAGTGGGCATGATGATCACGGTGTATGCGTGGATTGTTGCGCTCCTATCGCTACCGCTGATGCTGATGACGAAAAACATCGAACGGCGCAAATTATTGCTGATGCTGTTTGCACTGTTCGCGCTGTTTCACGCGCTGTCGTTCTTTTCTTGGAACTTCACCATCCTCTTGGTCAGCCGTGTCGGGATTGCGCTGACACACGCGATCTTTTGGTCGATTACGGCTTCTTTGGCGGTACGGCTTGCCCCCGCCGGCAAAACCAATCAGGCTCTGGGCTTGCTCAGTACGGGTTCGGTTTTGGCGATGGTTTTGGGTATTCCGCTGGGGCGCGTGGTCGGGCAATACTTCGGCTGGCAGCTCAGCTTCCTGCTGATCGGGGTCTGCGCTGCCGGCGTAATGCTGGTGTTGGCCAAAAATCTGCCTGCTTTACCCAGCCAAAATACCGGCTCTTTAAGCAGCCTGCCGAGTTTGTTCAAACGCCGTAATCTGATGTTGCTTTATGCCATGACGGTGTTGATTATTACGGCACACTTCACGGCATACAGCTATATCGAGCCTTTTGTGTTGCAAGTTGGCGGATTTAAGGCAGAACAAGTTACCATCGTTTTGAGCCTGTACGGTTTGGCAGGATTTGCCGCTTCTTATCTGTTTGGCAAATGGTTTGCCAAAGCGCAACGTTTGTTTATGCTTGGTGCGGTGGCGGTCATTCTGCTTTCCGCCCTACTGCTTCTGCCGCTTGCCTCTTTCCCGTATGCAGTATATGCGCTGGTGTTTATTTGGGGCGTGGCCATCGTCATCGTCAGCTTGGGCATGGTGTCGAAAGTCTTGGCATTTGCCTCGGATGCAACAGATGTGGCCAACTCGATTTATTCAGGTTTGTACAATGTCGGTATCGGCGGCGGTGCGCTTTTGGGACATTATGTAACCGTCTGGTTCGGTCTTTCCAATATCGGCATTGCAGGCGCGCTCTTGGCTGCGGCCGCTTTGGCCGTGTGCAGCCTGCTGGTTAAAGCACAAGGCAACCCAACACAAAACATTTAAAATCCAATCACTTTCCTAATCGAATGGACAAACAGCCTTCCTGCTGTTTGTCCGTTTTTTATTTTATTTTAAAAAATAATTTACAATTTATTTACACTACATTAAATTACAAATATACTGTCGCTGTCAGGTCGTCTGAAAACGGCCGGCACAAGCGTAAAAGAAAAACCAGCAAATTTCAGAGGAACATTCTATGGATCTGCACGCAAAGGACAAAACTCAGCATCCGGAAAACGTCGAGCTTCTCAGTGCACAGAAGCCGATTACCGACTTTAAAGGACTGCTGACGACCATTATCTCTGCTGTTGTCTGCTTCGGCATTTATTACATCCTTCCTTACAGCCCCGACGCCAACAAAGGTATCGCGCTGTTGATTTTTGTTGCGGCACTTTGGTTTACCGAAGCCGTACACATTACCGTTACCGCACTGATGATCCCTATCCTTGCCGTTGTACTCGGCTTCCCGGATATGGACATCAAAAAAGCGATGGCAGGTTTCTCCGACCCGACGATTTATATTTTCTTCGGCGGCTTCGCGCTTGCAACCGCCCTGCACATGCAACGTCTCGACCGTAAAATTGCCGTCAGCCTGTTGCGCCTGTCCCGCGGCAATATGAAAGTGGCCGTGTTGATGCTGTTTGCCGTTACCGCCTTCCTGTCTATGTGGATCAGTAACACTGCGACTGCCGCGATGATGCTGCCTTTGGCAATGGGCATGATGAGCCACCTCGATCAAGAAAAAGAACGCAAAACCTACGTTTTCGTCCTGCTCGGCATCGCCTACTGCGCCAGTATCGGCGGCTTGGGTACCGTGGTCGGTTCTCCGCCGAACATGATTGCCGCCAAAGCGCTGAACTTGGACTTCGTCGGCTGGATGAAGCTCGGCCTGCCGATGATGCTGTTGATTCTGCCGCTGATGCTGTTCTCCATGTATGTCATCCTCAAACCTAATTTGAACGAGCGCGTGGAAGTCAAAGCCGAATCTATCCCTTGGACCTTGCACCGCGTTATCGCGCTGTTAATCTTCTTGGCTGCCGCCATCGCTTGGGTATTCAGCTCCAAAATCAAAGCCGCATTCGGTATTTCCAACCCTGATACCGTTATTGCCCTGATTGCCGCCGTTGCCGTCGTCGTATTCGGCGTGGCGCAATGGAAAGAAGTTGCCCGCAATACCGACTGGGGTGTATTGATGCTCTTCGGTGGCGGTATCAGCTTGAGCGCATTGCTGCAATCTTCCGGCGCATCTGAAGCACTGGGTCAGCAAGTTGCCTCCACGTTCTCCCATTCTCCTGCATTACTAGTGATTTTCGTTGTTGCCACCTTCATCATCTTCCTGACCGAGTTCACCAGTAACACGGCTTCCGCCGCCCTGCTTGTGCCTATTTTCGCCAGCATTGCCGCGCAAATGGGTCTGCCTGAACAAGTCTTGGTATTCGTCATCGGTGTCGGTGCATCTTGTGCCTTCATGTTGCCGGTTGCCACACCACCTAACGCAATTGTGTTCGGTACAGGCTTAATCAAGCAACGCGAAATGATGAATGTCGGCTTATTGCTGAACATCCTCTGCGTGGTATTGGTTGCTCTGTGGGCTTATGCTGTACTGATGTAAACCATCAACCTAAACAACAAGGCCGTCTGAAAGAATATTTTTCAGACGGCCTTGAAGTTTGTCGTTCAGACACAATTTAACGAATGATTCAAAACCGGATTCTAACGAAAGGAAACCCATGATTATCCTGCACACCAACAAAGGCGACATCAAAATCGAACTCGATTTCGACAAAGCCCCCGTTACTGCTAAAAACTTCGAGCAATACGTTAAAGACGGCTTCTACGACGGCGTAATCTTCCACCGCGTCATCAAAGGCTTTATGATTCAAGGCGGCGGCATGGATGAAAACATGAACGAAAAAGAAACCCGCGATCCGATTCAAAACGAAGCGTCCAACGGTTTGCCTAACGAAAAATACACCATCGCCATGGCGCGTACTTCCGATCCTCATTCTGCCAGCGCGCAATTCTTCATCAACACTGCCGACAACGCCTTCCTGAACTTCCGTTCTAAAGAGCTGTACGGCAAAACCGTAGTCCAAGACTGGGGCTATGCCGTATTCGGTAAAGTCGTTGACGGTTTTGACGTGGTCGATGCCATCGAAGGCGTTTCTACCAAACGCCACGGCTACCACGACGACGTACCGAGCGAACCTGTCATCATCACTAAAGCCGAAGTGGTTTAATTGATTTGATTTCCCATAAAAACAGCCTGTCCGAATTAAAACCGGACAGGCTGTTTTCAATAATGACGCATACCGTCACACATTATAAGTACCGACCACGCATGCCGAATCCAATACATGGCCCTGCATGGCAAAATGCAGCTCATTAAAGCGGAAACCGCGCGGCAAATCCAAAACAGTATCCAGCGCGTACACAATCAGTTCATAACGATGGCGGTTGTTCGGTGGTGCCATACCGCCGTAAAACGAGGCCTCTTCGATTTCAAATTTACCCAACGCGCTCGCCCAAGTGTTCGCACCCTGCGTAAAATCTGTTGCAGAAATACTCTCATTTTCTGCCACGGAAGTGCGTTTCAAATCCGAAATCAACCAATGCGTCCATACGAAACCCGATGCTGAAATGGCATCTTTGTCTTCCAACACAACGGCAAACGATTTTGTTCCTTCAGGTGCATCTTCGATCTCAAAAGGAATCGAATAAGAAGGCATACCGCTTGGGCTGAACTGGCTGCCGCGCTTGCCGTATTTATCTTCAAATTCGCCGTTGACAATAGCTTTACTGCTGATTTTCATCTTATATCTCCCAATAGTAGGTTTGTTCATTCTAACAAACACCAAGGCCGTCTGAAAGATACTGCCGTTTTCACTTTCCCGATGTCGCATTTTCAGACGGCCTCAAGCAATATTCACAATTCGATCAAACACATTTGACATTCCATAGTATAATCCGCCGCATGAAAACTACACAGGATACGCATTATGGATTGGAAAGGTCGTGAACAAAGCCAAAACGTAGAAGATCGCCGCGGAAGCCGTGGCGGCGGCGGTGGCGGCAAAACGCCGGGCATACTCGGCATTATCGTGGTTTTGGTTGGTGCATATTACGGCGTAGATTTGAGCGGTTTGGTTGGCGGCTCATCTTCGATGGGCATCCCTACCCAGCAAGCCTCCCGACTCGACAGCCAACAAGAAGCCGAATTGAACGAACTGTCCCGCGTTGTCCTTGCCGATACGGAAAAAGCATGGAGCAAATATTTCCAACAACACGGCCAACGCTATACACCGGCAACCATGGTGTTGTATGAAGGCGGTACGTCCACCGCCTGCGGTACGGGCCAATCTGCCATGGGTCCGTTTTACTGTCCGGGCGACCAAAAAGTTTATTTGGATTTGAGCTTCTATGAAGACATGCGCACCAAGCTCAAATCCGCCAGCGATGCTGCATTTGCCTACGTTATTGCCCACGAAGTCGGCCATCACGTTCAAAACCTGCTCGGCATCCTGCCTAAAGTCCACAAAATGCAACAACAAGTCGGCAAAAAAGAGGCCAATGCCCTTTCCGTCAAACTCGAATTGCAGGCCGACTGTTTCGCCGGTATTTGGGGGCACTACGCCGTCAACAACAATATCTTCAAAGCAGAAGACATTCAAAAAGCGATGCTGGCCGCTGAATCTGTCGGCGACGACCGCTTGCAGAAACAGGCTCAGGGCTATGTCGTTCCCGACAGCTTTACCCATGGCTCGTCCGAAGAACGCATGACTTGGCTCAAGCGCGGCTTGGAAAGCGGCGACATCAACCAGTGCAACACTTTCAACAATTGATTCGTCCAAGCAACACTGTTCTTTGATGTAACGACAAAAGGCCGTCTGAATTCTTCAGACGGCCTTTTAGCCGTGTTAGAATAAGCCCCATTATTTCCCCTTAAATTTAAAGGAAATCCACATGGCAAATATCGCCCGCGACATTTTCAAAGCCTACGACATCCGGGGCATCGTCGGTAAAACCCTGACCGACGAAGCTGCCTACTTAATCGGTAAAGCTATTGCTACCAAAGCCTCCGAAAAAGGCATTACCCGCATCGCACTCGGTCGCGACGGCCGTTTGAGCGGACCCGGCCTGATGGCACAAATTCAACGCGGTTTTACAGACAGCGGCATCGATGTCCTCAACGTCGGCATGGTTGCCACTCCTATGCTTTACTTCGCAGCCATCAACGAATGCGGCGGCAGCGGCGTGATGATTACCGGCAGCCACAATCCGCCCGATTACAACGGTTTCAAAATGATGCTCGGCGGCGACACGCTCGCAGGCGAAGCCATTCAAGAACTTTTAGCCGTCGTTGAGAAAGACGGTTTTGTTGCCGCCGACAAACAAGGCAGCGTAACCGAAAAAGACATCTCCGGCGAATACCACAACAACATCGTCGGCCACATCAAGCTCAAACGCCCGATGAAAATCGTGATTGACGCGGGCAACGGTGTCGGCGGCGCATTTGCAGGCAAACTCTACAAAGGTTTGGGCAACGAAGTGACCGAACTTTTCTGCGAAGTAGACGGCAATTTCCCTAATCACCACCCTGATCCTTCCAAACCGAAAAACCTGCAAGACCTCATCGTCGAACTCAAAAACGGCGATGCCGAAATCGGCTTGGCATTTGACGGCGATGCCGACCGCTTGGGTGTGGTCACCAAAGACGGCAACATCATCTATCCAGACCGCCAACTGATGCTTTTCGCGCAAGACGTGTTGAGCCGCAATCCTAAAGCCAAAGTGATTTTCGACGTCAAATCCACCCGTCTGCTCGCGCCTTGGATTAAAGAACACAGCGGCGAACCTGTGATGGAAAAAACCGGCCACAGCTTCATCAAGTCTACCATGAAAAAAACCGGCGCACTGGTTGCCGGCGAAATGAGTGGTCACGTTTTCTTTAAAGAACGCTGGTACGGCTTCGACGACGGTATGTATGCCGGCGCACGCCTCTTGGAAATCCTGTCTGCCTTCGACAATCCGTCCGAAGTGTTGAACAGCCTGCCACAAAGCATTTCCACTCCGGAACTCAACATCGACCTGCCGGAAGGTAGCAACGGCCACAAAGTGATTGAAGAGCTGGCTGCCAATACCAAGTTTGAAGGTGCGACCGAAATCATCACCATCGACGGCTTGCGCGTTGAATTCCCTGACGGCTTCGGCCTGATGCGTGCTTCCAATACCACACCGATTTTGGTATTGCGTTTTGAAGCGGATACGCAAGAAGCGATTGAGCGTATTCAAAACCAATTCAAAGCAGTCATTGAAAGCAATCCTGCATTGAAATGGCCGCTGTAAGGGTTTAGGCTAAAACAAAAGGCCGTCTGAAAATCATTTCAGACGGCCTTTTATATTAAACATTGATTATTTAAAGTTTGGAAACCAAGAATATCCCGGCTTAGTTATCCGACTTGCGCCAACTGTTGACGCATTTCATCGATAACGGCTTTGTAATCCGGTTTGCCAAAAATCGCCGAACCGGCCACAAACGTATCCGCACCTGCCGCCGCAATTTCAGCAATATTGTCTGTCTTCACGCCGCCATCGACTTCCAAGGCGATATGGCGGCCGCTTTGCCGTTCATACTCGTCCAACATCTCGCGCACTTTGCGGATTTTCACCAGCGTATTCGGGATAAAGCTTTGTCCGCCAAAGCCAGGGTTGACCGACATCAGCAACACCATATCCAGTTTGTCCAAAACGTTTTCCAGAATATTGACCGGCGTAGCAGGATTCAATACTAAACCTGCCTGACAGCCGTATTCTTTAATCAAACCCAAGCTGCGGTCGATGTGGCGGCTGGCTTCCGGATGAAAGGTAATGATATTGGCACCGGCTTTGGCAAACGCATGAATCAAATCGTCCACCGGCTCAACCATCAAATGCACATCGACCGGCACGGTTGCATACGGTTTCAAAGCCGCGCAAACCATAGGGCCGAAAGTCAGATTCGGCACATAATGATTGTCCATCACATCAAAATGAATCAAATCCGCACCGGCGCGGATAACTTCGGCAACCTCTTCGCCCAAGCGGGCAAAATCGGCAGACAAAATACTGGGTGCAATACGGTAGTCGGTCATGTTTATTCTCCTAAAGTGTGTTCCTTTTGTCATATACCTAGAAATTTAACTATCTTTTATATTTTACTGGAAACAAAGGCTGTTCTAAATTCCAAGGCAAATTTTGTTCAGAAAATATTTTTTCTATTTTCTGAACAAAAATCTCCCACCTATGATCATTCTCATCAAACTCTTCATATCCGATTAAACAACAATCCTGGCAAATAGATTTTAATTTATCAGTGCCCTCTAACATTTCTGTTGTCCAAATATCTCTTTCTTGGCATGACATTTCATTATTATCGGCAAATGATGTAAGTTCTATATTAGCAATAATCGAAAACTCATGTTCCAAAGAGTTCAATTCCCCAGAAGGAAAGTCTAAATCAATTAATGACTCTAATAAACCACACTTTATAGCTCTATAAACAAACTCAATACCGACCTGAAATAAATATTTTCTATTTTCAAGATTCATATCTAATGTCATAGGGAAAAAGTTAGATATCCCAAGCTCAATATCAGAACACCATTGCAATTTCTCATACATATTAAACAAATAACTTTGCTTTAACATTACTTAATCTCACTTTTTACTGGGAATTTTAGTTTTAATGGAACTTCATTATTCTGTTGTAGTAAAGCTGATGTCATTATCGCATTTTTAACCCTATGTTGTATGCCGCCGACAACGTCTCTGCCGTCATTTTTGTGAATTTACATTTCATATACATTAATGAAACTTATAATCACATAGTAAGGCTTTGAAAATAAATTATTAGATTACATACACATTCAAAAAAATCTAACATCATTAACAAAAGTTAACTGCATTGATACTGCCTTTCACACGCTTATCGGTTATATTTCCAAACCTGATGAAACATTAGGAAAACACCGTGTCTGTTGCACTTTCCCGCTATCCGACTTTTATTTTCTTAGCACTCGCCCTACTCTGTTCCAGCCTTCCTGCACACGCCGGTCCGTTTCTGGCCACTTTGGACGACTTCCACCCGAATTGCGACATCCGACAGCTTAATTTATCCGCCGACCAACACGCCGCCCTGCGCCGCCTGCGTACCGACTTCAAACAAATCAACGATAAAGCCTACCGCAAAACTGTACGCTCCGACCGCAACCGCCGTCAAACCATCATCAAAATCCTTTCCGGTGATTCATTCGACTCAAACGCCGCCCGCGATTATGTTGAAAACCGCTACCTCTCCAGCATGGACTATGCGGTGGATGAAATGGAAATCCAATACCGCCTCTATCATCTGCTAAATCCGCGCCAACGCCAGCAATGGTTGTCTTCATGCTTACGTTGATGGATAAATAAAAATACAAGAAGGCCGTCTGAAACCATATTCAGACGGCCTTTACTTTTTCAGCCTTAATCCAGCACTCTTTCTTCCGGCAACCGGCCTGCCCAGTCGCAGGCAAACTGCCATGCCGAGCGGCCCGAACGGCTGCCGCGCATTTGCGCCCATTGCAACGCGGCTTGGCGTACCGTATCGTCAAAAGGAACATTGAAATCTTCCAACCAGTTGGCAACAGCGGTCAGATAATCATTTTGGTCGAAAGGATAAAAACTCAGCCATAAGCCGAAGCGGTCGGAAAGGGAGATTTTCTCCTCGACGGCTTCTTTCTGATGAATTTCACCGCGAGTGCCCGTAGTACCGCCGTTTTCATCCATGTATTCGGGAATTAAATGACGTCGGTTGGAAGTGGCATAAACCAAAACATTGGTGCAACGTTGCGACAGTCCACCGTCTAAAGCAGTTTTCAAGGCTTTATAGGTTTCATCGCCGGTTTCAAACGACAAATCATCGCAGAAAACGATAAATTTCTCGGGACGTTCGGACAACAGCGTCAACAAAGCCGGCAAGCTGATTAAATCGCTTTTATCCACCTCAATCAGTCGCAGGCTGCGCTCGGCGTATTCGTGCAACAACGCTTTAACCAAGGAGGATTTACCCGTACCGCGCGCGCCGGTCATCAAGACATTATTTGCCGGACGGCCTGCCAAAAATTGCTCGGTATTACGTTTCAGCCTGTCGGTTTGCGAACCGACTGCCGCCAATCTACTCAAAGGAAACGTATGCGGACGCGGCAGGCTTTCCAAAATGCCTTTTTTTCCCACGCTGTGCCAACGGTAGGCCAAAGCGCGCCAGTCGGTTTTACCGGCTTCGTCAGGCAGGATTAAATCCAGCCGGTTTAAAACGGAATTAGCTTTTTTCAAAAAATTGGATAATTTCATTTTGGCTTTCTTTTTTTCAGACGGCCTTTTGTGCCAATACTCGCATCACGGTATCGACAACGGCTTGGGTTTGCGGATCGATTTCAATATTGATGAGGTCGCCTTCTTTGCGGCTGCCAAACAGGGTACGCTCCAAAGTCTCCGGAATCAGGTGTACGCAAAATTCGCTGTCGCTGACCTCGCCTATGGTCAGGCTGCAACCGTCCAAACCGACAAAGCCTTTGGTTAGGATATAGGGCTTTAGATTTTCCGGCAGCTCAAACCAAACGGTACGGTTGAACTCGCTGGATTCGATACGGGAAATTCGGGTAACCGCCATCACATGGCCGCTCATCACATGACCGCCGATTTCGTCGCCAAACCGCGCCGCGCGTTCCAAATTGACACTGTCGCCGACTTTCAAGCTGCCGAGATTGGTTTTACGTAAGGTCTCGTCCATCAAATCAAAGCTGACTTTGTTGCCGTCGATTCGGGTAATGGTCAGGCAGCAACCATTGTTGGCGACAGAGGCGCCGGTTTGCAGATTGTCGGCGATTTCGGGGGGCAGCTCAACTGTGTGGGTACGAAAGTCGGGCGAAGGTTGGGCGATGTCTGTAATTTTGCCCATACCTTGTACGATGCCTGTAAACATGATGTCTTCTTTCCGATGGTACGATAAGGCGGATATTGTAGCATTTTCCAGGCACAAAGGCCGTCTGAAAGCGGTGATGGCGATGGTTTGGGGTATAATCGAATTTTTATTTCCGCAGCCCGATCATGCTCAGCTACCGCCACGCCTTCCATGCCGGCAACCATGCCGATATGCTCAAGCACTTTACCCTCTTCCTCGTCCTCGAATATTTCAACCGCAAAGACAAGCCCTATTGGTATATCGATACGCACAGCGGTGCCGGTTTGTATGATTTGAGCGGCGATGAAGCGCAAAAAGTCGGCGAATACAAACAAGGCTTTGTGCTCTTGGAACAAGCTGACAAGCTGCCTGCCGAATTGGCCGAATTTGTGGGCCGTCTGAAACAAATACTGCCGCAAGACAACCTTTACTGCGGCTCGCCTTGGCTAGCACAGGCGCTCACGCGCGACAGCGACAAAATGCGCCTCTTTGAGCTGCACCCTGCCGATTTTGTCCATTTACAAAACAATATGCGCGAAGTTCGCCCTGCGCGTAAAGTGCAGGTCAGCCAAGCGGACGGTTATCAAGGTTTGATTTCACTTCTGCCTCCTCCGCCGCGCCGCGCCGCCGTCTTGATTGATCCGCCCTACGAAGAAAAACAAGACTACCGCCGTGTCGTCCAAGTCTTGAAAGATGCTTTAAAACGCTTTGAAACCGGCTGCTACATGGTTTGGTATCCCTGCTTGAGCCGCGAAGAAAGCCGCAAACTTCCGGACGAACTCAAAAAAATCGCTCCCGACAATTATCTGCACGCCGAGCTTCATGTCCATACGCCGCGCAGCGACGGCTTCGGTATGCACGGCAGCGGCATGTTCGTCATCAACCCGCCCTATATGCTTGCCGAACAGTTGCAAAACAATCTGCCCGAACTTGCCAAAATTTTGGCGCAAAATGCCGGCGCGCATTATGTATTGGAAAGCAAAACGAAATAAGCGCTGCCGTCTGAACGCATACCAAGCGCTTCGATTTTGCCGCCATACCCGTTCAGACGGCCTTAACCCTTTATACTTAAGCCTTTTTCCACTACAATTCACAACATAACAATTAACGGCCGTCCACTCATGAATATACGCACACCCCTAGCCTGCACGCTCCTGCTTTGCGCGTGCAGCGAATCAGCAAAAAACGAATTTAAAGAAGAATTTACCCAAAGTTTCCGCACCGAATTTGTCCGCTCGGCAACCGAAGCCTGCGTGGAAAAAGCCTCCGGAAAAAGCCCGTTTGATTCCGCGACCACTGAAAAAATCTGCCGCTGCATCGGCGAAAAAACAGTCGACCAAATCAATCCTGAAGAAGCGACATCGCTTTTGGGCGGCAGCGACTCCATGAGCGACGAGCTGAAAAAACGCATCAAAGACACCAGCATCGCCTGCACTAAAGAAGTTTTAGGCATGGCCGAGAGCAAAACCAAATGAACACGCCGTTTTCAGACGGCCTGAAATTGAAAAATATTCGATTCAAACTTAGGAAAAGAGTGAAACCATGAAGACACTGAACCAATTCTTAGCCCAACACCTGCCCGAACACAAACTGCCGCAAGAGCTGGCCAGCGTACTGGAATCCGTAGCCGCCGCCTGTTTGGACATCAACGCCAAAGTCCGCCTCGGCGCGCTTTCCGGCGTTTTGGGCATGGCAGGTACCGGCAACATCCAAGGCGAAGACCAAAAGAAACTTGACGTCATTGCCAACAACATCATGATTGATGTTTTAAAAGCCAATGCCAACATCGCAGGCCTTGCCAGCGAAGAAGAAGACACCTATGTCGCCACACACGAAAACGGCGGCTATTTGGTATTGTTTGACCCGTTGGACGGCTCTTCCAATATCGACGTCAACATCTCCGTCGGCACCATCTTCTCCATCTTGGCGAAACCTGAAGGCGCATTGACTACCGAATCCTTCCTGCAAAAAGGCCGCGACCAAGTGGCCGCAGGTTATGTTTTATACGGTCCTCAAACCCAACTGGTACTGACTGTCGGTCACGGCGTGTTCGTCTTCACTCTGGACGATGCCAACCAATTCCTGCTGACCAAAGAAAATCCGCGCGTTCCAGAATCTACTAAAGAATTTGCCATCAATATGTCCAACCAAAGACATTGGTTCGCCCCTGTTCAACAATACATTGACGAATTGCTGGCAGGCGAAACCGGCGTACGCGGCAAAAACTACAATATGCGCTGGGTAGCCAGCATGGTTGCCGAAATCCACCGCATCCTGATGCGCGGCGGCGTATTCATGTATCCGCAAGACAAACGCGACCCATCCAAACCGGGCAAACTGCGCCTGATGTACGAAGCCAACCCGATGAGCCTGATTATGGAACAAGCCGGCGGTGCATCAAACAACGCCATCGAAGCCATGCTCGACATTCAACCTACCGGCCTGCACCAACGTGTTGCCGTATCCATGGGCAGCCGCGAAGAAGTAGAATACGTTTATAATCTGCATCAAAAATAATCAGATGTATTGATTTCAAACCAAAAAAGGCCGTCTGAAATATGATTTTCAGACGGCCTTTTGTTAAAAAATAAAAGAAACGAAAGATTAAAAAGACAGACTCAAATCTGTCCTTTACTGTTTTCCATCTAACCTTTATTAGATTACGCCGAACGAGCCAGCTCTTCCGCTGCTTTTTGCACCCTATCCGGCGTCAGCTTGTTCAAACAATCCGTATGCCCCAACGGACATTCACGTTTGAAACAAGGTGAACAATCCAAATTCAAGCTGACGATTTTTGCCTTTTGGCTGAGAGGCGGCGTATGGTCAGGGCTGGATGAGCCGTAAACCGCAACCAATTTCCGATCAAGCGCGGCCGCAAGATGCATCAGACCGCTGTCGTTGCACACAACCGTATCGGCGCAAGACAACAAATCAATGGCTTCAGAAAGATTGGTTTTGCCACAAAGATTGGTGCAAAGGCCGTCTGAAAGTCGGTTGATTTCATCTGCAATATCAAAATCTTTTTGCGAACCAAACAGCCAAACCTGCCAGCCTTTAGCCAAATATCGGCGGCCGAGTTCGGCAAAATGACGCGCAGGCCAACGCTTGGCTGGGCCATATTCCGCACTGGGACAAAATGCCAAAATCGGTTTATCTGTCGTCAAACCATGTTTTGCCAAAGCGGCTTGACGGCTTTCGGGATCAATCTTAAAACACGGATTATCGGAATGCCCGTTAAAATCCGCTTGGGTCGGATGCGCCAGCGCAGTATAGCGGTCAACCATCAGGGGCAACGCGACCTTATCTAACTTGCGGATATCGTTCAGTAAAAAATAGCGCGACTCGCCGACGTAGCCCGTACGCTGCTTGATGCCCGTAGCCAAGGCAATAATGGCGGATTTGAGCGAACCGGGCAAAACAATCACTTGATCATAGCCTTCTTTTCCCAATTCATGCCCGATACGCCAGCGTTTTTTCAATTCCAACGCACCATGTCCAAACGGGTTTTCCATCACACGGTTGATTTCAGGCATACGCTCAAATACGGCCATCGACCATTTGGGCGCAAAAGCATCAATAGTGCAGCCGGGATGCAGCTCATGCAAACGGCGATAAAGCGGTTGGGTCATGACGCAGTCCCCAATCCAGCTTGGGGTAATAATCAGGATTTTTTTGGACATAATGGAATGTGTTTTTAATTTTGGCTTATTGTAATACGATTTTTAAAAGGCCGTCTGAAACTCGGTTTAATCGCCTAGATCAGAACGTACTGGTTGATACATATTATTTCAACAGATGCACTCTGGCTCGAGCGCGTGAAGCGTTTGTCTTCCCAATTATTCGGCAAATACCACACCCCAAATACTAAGCATAACGGCAGCAAGCAAT
This sequence comes from Neisseria sp. HMSC065C04, assembly GCF_001815375.1. Lineage (NCBI taxonomy): Bacteria > Pseudomonadati > Pseudomonadota > Betaproteobacteria > Neisseriales > Neisseriaceae > Neisseria > Neisseria sp. HMSC065C04. The sequence goes on along the minus strand of NZ_KV820419.1, from coordinate 202,750 downwards.
ATTTGCTTCATTTTTAAAACCTTATAAAAACAGAAAGGCCGTCTGAAATATTTTCAGACGACCTTTTTATACTCGTTTAACGATGGTAGTTAGGCGCTTCTTTGGTGATTTGTACGTCGTGAACGTGAGATTCGCTCATACCGGCAGAAGTGATTTCCACAAATTCTGCTTTCTCGTGCATTTCAGCAATATTGGCGCAACCCAAATAACCCATGCTGGAGCGCAGGCCGCCGGTCAGCTGGTGGATGATGTTCACGATCGGACCTTTGTAAGGAACGCGGCCTTCGATGCCTTCAGGAACATATTTGTCTGTGCTGTCGGTTTTGTCTTGGAAGTAGCGGTCGGCAGAGCCTTGGCTCATCGCACCCAACGAACCCATGCCGCGGTAAGACTTGTAAGAGCGGCCTTGGTAAAGTTCGATTTCACCCGGAGCTTCTTCCGTACCGGCAAACATACCGCCCAGCATGACGCTGTATGCACCTGCTGCCAGAGCTTTGGCAATATCGCCGGAGAAGCGGATACCTCCGTCAGCAATCAGGGGAACGCCTGTACCTTTCAGGGCTTCGGAAACATTGTGAATCGCAGTCAGTTGAGGCACGCCCACGCCGGCCACGATACGGGTCGTACAAATCGAGCCCGGGCCGATACCGACTTTAACGGCATCCGCACCGGCAGCGACTAAATCCAAAGCAGCTTTAGCAGTCGCGATGTTGCCGCCGATGACTTGGATGTGTGGGTAGGTTTCTTTTACCCAGCGCACGCGATCGATAACGCCTTGGCTATGACCGTGGGCAGTATCAACCACAATCACGTCCACGCCTGCTTCTACCAATGCTTTGACGCGCTCTTCGGTATCGCCGCCGGTACCCACCGCGGCACCGACGCGCAGGCGGCCTTCGGCATCTTTGTTGGCATTAGGGAATTCGGTTGTTTTCAGAATATCTTTAACTGTAATCAGACCTTTGAGTTCGTCTTGGTCATTTAACACCAAAACGCGCTCAACTTTGTGCGCATGCATGATTTCGCGGGCTTCATCGATGCTGGTACCTTCAGGAACGGTAACCAAACGGTCACGGGGAGTCATGATAGCAGAAACCGGCAGATCGACACGGTTTTCAAAACGCAGGTCGCGGTTGGTCACGATACCGACCACTTTGCCGTTTTCAACAACAGGCAGACCGGACATTTTGCGTTTGCGTTGTGCGCGCATTTCCAAGACTTCGCGGATCAATGCGGTCGGCGCAACGGTAACGGGATCTTTCACCACACCGCTCTCATGGCGCTTCACTTTGGAAACGGCACGCGCTTGCAACTCCGGCGTCATGTTTTTATGGATAATGCCGATGCCGCCTTCTTGAGCCATAGAGATGGCCAGACGCGCTTCGGTAACGGTATCCATTGCAGCAGAAAGTAGAGGGAGGTTGAGCGTGATATCGCGGGTGAGTTTGGTTTGAAGTTTGACATCTCGAGGCAGCACGTTTGAGTGCGCTGGAACCAACAAAACGTCGTCGAAAGTATAGGCTTTTTCTACAATACGCATGATGCTCGGTCTTTCAGTTTGTGCAAGATGCACGGCATTATATCACACCGGCTTGATGCTAACATTGGCAATACACGTTTTAACGTTATTTTTTTACATGATTTGATTTGGCGTACAAAAATATGCCAACGCATTGCAGTTTCAAGTAAAATAAGCCGCATGAGAACATCATTTACATAAGGGAAACCCATGAAATCTTCCGTACTCAAAACCTGTCTGATAGCAGCCCTTCTCTCTTCCGCCGCCCTGACCGGCGCGGCCGAGGTTTACACTTGGAAAGGCACATCGGGCAACAGCTATTCCGATACGCCAAACCGTCTGCAACCGAAGCGTTCCGGCGTGGTCAACATCCGCACGCACAACGTCAAACCTGCCGTTGCGCCTGCTGTTGCAGCATCTGAACCGGTTGCCGAGCAGCCCAACGAACAGGTCGCGGAACAAAACAAACAAATCGAAGAGCGCAATAAAAAAATCGAAGAGCAAAACCGCCAAAACAAGCTGGAAAACTGCAAAATCGCCAAAATCAACCGCCAAGTCGCCGAAAGCGCACGCTTGGCCAATCGCGACAGCCTGATTAAGCAATACCAAAACGACGTTAATAAATACTGCAATTAAGCTCCCAAATAACAATATCAAAAAGGCCGTCTGAAATTTAATTTCAGACGGCCTTCATTTTTCAGTCCATCAATAATACAGTTGAACCAACAACAAACCGAACGCCAGACTAAATGCCATGCTCAACAAGCCCGGAATCATGAAACTGTGGTTGAAGATGAATTTGCCGATTTTGGTCGAGCCGGTTGTATCGAAGTCGATAGCGGCAATAATCGGACCGTAGTTCGGAATGAAGAAATAGCCGTTTACCGCAACAAATGTACCGATGATGATGGGCGCTGGAATCCCCAGTTTGATGGCGATTGGGAACAGCGTCGCCACTGTCGCGCCTTGGCTGTTGACCAATACCGATAAGACAAACAGGGCAAAGGCAAAGGTCCATGGTGCAGACTCAACCAAATGGCTGACGGTCGATTCTACTTCTGTTAAGTGGCCGTTCATCAAGGTATCGCCCAACCAAGCCACGCCAAATACCGCAATCACGGCACGCATACCGGCATGGAATACCGAACCTCGGGTAATCGCATCGCCATTGGGTTTACACGCCAAAATAATCAGCGCAGAAGCAGACAACATCACGATTTCAATCGTATGCGCCATGCCCATAGGCTTAATCGCGCCATCGTGTTCAAAAGCAGGACGCAGTTCAGGCAGTGCACCCATCACAACCACCAGCAATGCCGCAGTCAAGAAAATACCGACCGACAATTTGGCTTTCGGCGAAATGGCAACATCGGTTTGTTGTTCCTCCACATCAATGTATTCTTTCACATAGTTCGGGTCTTTCAGCAAAGCCTGATAATGCGGATCGTCTTTCAATTCTTTGCCCAGTTTGTTTACGAACACGCAAGCCAAACCGATACCCAAAATCGTGGACGGAACGGTTACTTTCAACACGTCTGCCATCGTGATGTGTTGCGGCTCAAGCATGGTAACGCAGGCAACAACCGCGGCGGCAATCGGGCTGGCAACAATCGCAAATTGGGAAGCGATAACCGCCATCGTCAGCGGACGGGAAGGACGGATGCCATTGCGACGGCTGACTTCGGCAATCACGGGCAAGACCGAGTAAGCCACATGGCCCGTACCTGCCAAGACGGTAAAGGTGTAAGTTACCGCCGGCGCGATAAAGGTGATGTATTTCGGATTGCGGTGCAACACGCGCGTGGCAATCTTAATCATATAGTCCAAACCGCCACTGGCCTGCATCGCCGCCGCGGCAGACACTACCGCCATAATCATCAGCATCACATCAATCGGCGGGCTGGTCGGCTGAAGATGGAAACCAAAAGACAATACGGCCAAGCCGATGCCGCCGAGCACGCCCAAACCAATACCGCCAACCTGCGCACCAATCAGGATACACAGCAGCACAACGGCAAACTGGATAAAAAACATAGTTGACATCACAACTCCCAAAATCCGGCATTAACCGAAATAAAATTACAAACGGTCAAATTATAGAGCAAACCCTCTTTCCTAACCATACTTTACCGAACTATACATACTGATTTACATCAAATAAATAATATTCTCATTTAACCGTTAGGTTTTTAAAAACACAAAAAAGGCCGTCTGAAGATTTTCAGACGGCCTTTATGATTCAAAAAGATGATAAGGTTATTTTCCGGCTACTTCTTCATCTTTTATAAAATCCGATACGCCATGGACACAGCGGATTTTGCGTTCCGACAACGTTGCCTCCAATAAAGCATCGTTTTGCGGCAAGGAATCGCGTTCTGCCTCATTGTGCCAGAGGTGATACGCAATGCCGGCAAATTTCAAATTATGGCGTTTCATCCCGTTATGATAGCAACGGGCGACAAATTCGCTGTCTTCCCTGCCCCAACCGACAAAGCTATTGTCAAACCCGTTGACGGCCAGCGCATCGCTGCGGAAAAAGCCCATATTGCAAGTTTTGATGCCTTTGTGTTTGCGGTTGCCTTTTCGGCCTGCCAATTTGGCCAAACAACGGCAGCGCAGGGCGGAAAGCCGTTTTTCTATCCCCGAGCTGAACATAGACAAGGCAGGCAAATCGCCTTCGTCTAAAATATCCTGCGTTTTATCCTCAGTCAAAATCACGCGGGAACCCTGTATCAGACGGCCTTTGCGGGCAATCTTCAAATGATCGGCGATAAAAGACGGATCCAAAACCATATCGCCGTCAATCAACACAATATAATCGCTTTTCGCCTGCGCCAGCGCACGGTTGCGCGATTCTGCGGCACGAAAGCCTCTATCCGGCTGCCATGAATGCTTAACGGGAATACTTGTCCTGCGGCGGATAAAATCAACCACTTCGGCAGTTTCCTGCCTTGAGCCGTCATCCGCGACAATAATCTCATCCGGCAGACGGGTTTGCGATAAAGCCGATTTCAACACCAGCTCCAAAGCATCGGGGCGGTTGTAGGTGGTGATGATGAGGGAGACGGTTATCGTGCGGTTGCGCTCGTAGAGTTTGACATATTTGTAATACGAACCTTGTGCGTTGGAAACCGAAATCGTCAGGCCGTCTGCGCCATAGGCAAAACCGCGCTTGAGCAGGTAATTTTTCACAAACGATACGCCGCCATGCAGCAAAGCCTTAAACGGCGAACTGTCTTTCTTAAAACGATTTTCTGCCGCATACAGCGAGCTATACTGCTGCATTTTTTGAATCAGCCCTTCGGCGTTTTCAAAAGAATAATGTTTCAGATGGCCATCGAGTTGTTTAACCTTAGCTTCCTGCGGCAACACCAAAGACTCATGCACCTGACGGTCGGAAAAACGGCTAAATCTGCGATGATAAAGGCGTGGAATAATATCTGGATACCAGCCGCAGCCTTTAATCAGTCTGCCGTGGTAATGGTTCAGACGGGAAAGTGAAAAAATATGCTCCTTCTCATTTTCCAAAACGGCCGCACGAATGGATTCGATTAAAGCCTCATCCGCCACTTCATCGCTGTCTATGCTGAAAATCCAATCGTTTTGCGCCAGTCTGGCCGCCAGATTTTTCATCGGGCCAAACCCGATAAAGTCATGCTTGTAATAGCTGACATTGGAAAATCCCTTGGCAATTTCAAAAGTACGATCGGTCGAGCTGTTGTCCAACAGCAGGACTTCGTCAAAGTCTTTCAGCGCACTCAAAACTTCTGAAAGATAACGTTCTGAATTTTTTACCAACATGGCGGCGGTTGCCGGAATTGTGTGCATCATAAAAAGGCCGTCTGAAAAAGGAAGCTGTATTTTAACCGATATACCGCTACAATATGTCCTCCTTTTTTTCAGACGGCCTGACCCATGCAGCTTATTCTTGCCCCCATGCAGGGGCTGGTGGACGATGTGATGCGCGACCTGTTGACGAGTATCGGCGGATTTGACGAATGCGTCAGCGAATTTGTCCGCATTACGCACACGGTCCACTCACGCGCCACTTGGCTTAAATATGTTCCCGAAATCGCCCATGCCAACCGCACGCCGGCCGGCACGCCCTGCACTGTCCAGCTTTTGGGCAGCGATGCGGAAAACATGGCCGTCAATGCTTTGGAAGCCGTGCGTTTCGGTGCGGACAAAATCGACCTTAACTTCGGCTGTCCCGCGCCGACGGTCAATAAACACAAAGGCGGTGCAGTCTTGCTCAAAGAGCCGGACTTGATTTACCACATCGTCCACACCCTGCGCCAGCGCCTGCCGCAACACATTCCGCTGACTGCCAAGATGCGGCTCGGTTATGAAGACAAAAGTCTGGCATTGGAATGCGCCTCCGCGATTGAAAATGGCGGCGCATGCGCGTTAACCGTCCATGCGCGCACCAAAGTCGAAGGCTACGAACCGCCGGCACATTGGGAATGGGTGCGCAAAATCCGTGATGCAGTCAGTATTCCCGTTACCGCCAACGGCGATGTGTTCAGCCTTCAAGACTATCTCGATATTAAAACCGTCAGCGGCTGCGACAGCGTGATGCTCGGGCGCGGCGCGGTGATCCGTCCCGACTTGGCGCGGCAAATCAAACAATATGAAAACGGCGAAACAGTGAAAGACACCGACTTTGCCGAAGTCTCCTCATGGATAGTCCAATTCTTCGACTTATGCCTTGCTAAAGAAGCCAACAACAAATATCCGGTTGCCCGTTTGAAACAGTGGCTGGGCATGATGAAAAAAGAGTTTGAACAGGCGCAGGTATTGTTTGACCGCATCCGCGCCGTCAAAGAAGCGGATGAAGTAAAACAGATTCTGCTGTCGTTTGAACAAGAAATGCATTCATGATTCAAAAAGGCCGTCTGAATTTCAGACGGCCTTTGAT
>NZ_KV820419.1:171248-196213 GCF_001815375.1 Neisseria sp. HMSC065C04 | reverse complement strand
AAAGGCCGTCTGAATTTCAGACGGCCTTTGATTTCATCACCTACATACATAATCAGCCAACAGCCTGCCTTTTTCCGCACTGGCTGCATTAGCCATATTCACCTGTCTGGTCTCAGGGCCATTCTTAGATTTCAGGGCTTCGCCATATTTTCTGGCAAACTCTTTATTGGCACTGGTCACTCTTGACTCAGTGGAATCCAATATAAACCCGTCTTGCTCATATTTGCCTTGCGCAGTAATAATCAAGATATTTTCAGGTGAAGGATAATCCGGAAAATTAACATAGTTGGTAACCAGCTTGTAGGAAACGCCTTTGCCGTGTTTCATATCCTGACAGATGCCGTTAGGCGCGGTAAAGACTGCATGGCCGATACGGCCGTGGCCGAAATCGTAAAAATCGATTCTCTTCGCAGAAGCCAACAGTTCTCTATCGTTGCCGTCATTGATATTTAATGACTTGCCGTTTACCAAAAACAGGGTGGGCAACAAGGGGCTGCCATGAGAGGCTTCCAAATTATATGCTTCGCCCAACAGCTTGCCCTGACGATACACAGTCAAGACAGGCTTTTTCAAACCATTTTCCGGATTGCCGGTTTTCTTAAAAGAAATCTTCTGAACCACATTGCCAAATTCATAATAAGGCCGCGACTGCACGCCTGTTTTCGTATCCTGCAAGGCACTCCAGCTGCCGTCCGTCGTTTGGGCGCACGCAGTCAGAGCAACAAACAGAATACCCGATAGTAAAACTTTAGAATGTTTCATTCATAAACTCCTTCTCAAGTAAACAAAAGAACGGATGTGTGCCTTTACTGCCTAATTTTGTTTCTTTATTAAAATTTTAGAACCATTGCACTAAATTAGCAAGGGATTAAAGAACAGGCCGTCTGAACATTCAGACGGCCTTGATTAAGCTCAAATTTTAAGAAGCCAAAACGCGGTGGAACAAAATCTCATTTTCCAAATGGATATGGTCTTTCAAATCATCCACCATCTCTTTGGCCAAAGTATACAAACGGGTCCAGCTGCCGCAAGCGCCTTCGGGAAGCTCAAAATTGTTGGTCAATTCTTCCAGACGCGCGATGGCTTGGTCGTGTTCTTCATGCTCATGCATCATCACGCTGATGGGCATTGCCGCGCCACGACCCACGCCCTGATTAATCATCGGGAACAACATGCGCTCCTCTTTCATCATGTGCATCAACAGCTCGTTTTGCATATAGGCCAACAAATCAGGAACTTCGGCAGGGAAAGTATCAGCATGAACCTGCGCCACTTTTTGCGCCAGCGGAACCAACTCTTCAAACTGGGCGCGGTGGACATTGTGGTAACGCTGCAAAATATGGTCAATGGTGGAATTGAAAGGTGCGGTTTCCCAAACGGTAAAGTCGGTCATGGCTGTGTTCCTTTAAAGATTGATATTGGATGAATGTTAGACATAAGGATACACGCTGCAAACGGCTTTGTATAGTTTTTTAATTGCTTAATTAATTGATAATAAAAGTTATTTTCAAATTTAAAATAACAAACAGGCCACCTGAAACATAAGGCTAACGTTTCAGACAGCCTACCCTTTTCTTAAATAATCCAACGATATAACGCAATCATTACCGGCATGGTCACCACACAAAGCAAGGTCGTCAGCCCATAAATCGCGCTGGCTTTTTGGGCATTTTTGCCGTAAACAACCGCCATTTGGGTAACTGTCGCGGCGGCAGGCGAAGTCGTTGCCAAAAAGCTGATCAAAACAACCGTATCCGCATGCGCATCATGATGGGCAAAACCGCAGACTTTGACGGCAAAAAGCAATAATACCGGAATTAAAATCAACCTTAAAAAAGCAACGAGATAAAGCCTCGGCGTCCACACAATCGAACGCAGCGGCAAAGAAGCCAAAAGCATGCCTGCCACCAACATGGCAACCGGGCCAATCATACCGCCCACCGTCGCCAAAGTATTATCGACAATGTGCGGCAGCTTGATTTGAAAGGCAAACATCATCAGCCCGACCAACATGGATAAAATGTTGATATTGGTAAAAATGGTTTTCCAAGCCACATTGCCTCGGCCGCAAATCAACAGGCGCAGATGCGTCCAAAATAAAAACGTCTGCACCATGATAAAACCGCTGGTGTAAATCACCCATTCCGCCCCAAATACCGACATCACCAAAGGGATAATCAGGTTGCCCGAATTGCTGTACACCGTTGCCGCGTGTTCGAGCGCATCGAGTTTGAACAAGTGCTTAAACAACCTGCCCAAAACAATCAACACCACATGGAAAAACACCGCCAGCATGACGGAAAGCTTCAGCCCTTCGATAATCTGCGGCGCATTGTCCATCTGAAAAGCATGAATCATGACGGACGGGCTGATCAGGTAAAGTGCAATGACCGAGAGCGTGTAGCTGTTTTCAGATTTCAACAGTCCGGCCTTCACCAAGGCCACGCCCATCAAAACAATCAACGTCAGCTCGGTAATTTTTCCGGCAAGCAGGAAAGAGGTTTCCATAATAAAAAAGCGGTAAAAACGCTAATTTTACGCTTGTACCGCTTGGCATGCCAAATTCAGACGGCCTGAAGCCTTTTTCCAACAACCCGACATAATTTGCCCTACCGCAAAGCAAATCAATATAAATCTGTCCGTATATCCGCTATAATCAGCCATTTTCTTCAAACAGGAAACATCATGTCCCCTAGCCGTTTCAATCAAACGGGCCCAAAAATCGGCCTGAGCGTACGCCTTGCAGAAACCCAAGCTGAAATCGAAGCCGCCCAAAGATTGCGCTATCAGGTTTTTGCCCAAGAACTGGGGGCGGAAATAGAAAGTGATGACGGCCGTGATGTCGATCCTTATGATGAGTATTGCCACCACCTGCTCGCCTTTGACGATGCAACCGGCGAGGTAATCGGCTGCTACCGCCTGATTACCGAAGAAACCGCAAAAAAAGTCGGCGGCTGGTACAGCGAGCATGAATTCGACCTTGAGCCTTTGAAAGACATCCTACCGCAAACTGTCGAACTCGGCCGCGCCTGTACCCACCCGGACTACCGCAACGGCGGCTTGGTCATGCTGTTGTGGACCGGTTTGGTCAAATTCATGAAAGACGAAAACCTGCGCTTTATGATTGGTTGCGGCAGTATCGAAATGCGCGACGGCGGCAACGATGCGGCCGGCCTGTATCATGCTTTGAAAGACAAATACCTCGCCCCGGCACAATGGTGTGTCAAACCGCTCAACCCGCTCAAATGGGACAGCATCACGCCGTCTGAAAATCCGCCTGTACCCGCCCTGATCAAAGGCTATCTCAAAGCAGGCGCGTGGTTCTGCGGCGAGCCTTGCGTCGATGAAGCATTCAACTGCGCGGATGTGCTGATCATGATGGACATCAACCACCTTTCCGACCGCTACCTGCAGCGTTTTGCCCCTAAAACCGATTCATAATAAAAGGCAGTCTGAAACTTCAGACGGCCTGCCTAATCTTTATAAAAACACACACAATGACCGCCAAAATCCGTTTTATCTTCCGTCTTTTCTGTATTGCCGGCTGCCTTTTGTACGGCATGGCCGAAATGTTTTTTCTGTTTCCCTTTTACAGCAGCAAACGCAAACTGCGCGCGATCCAATTATGGTCGCTGCGCGTGCTCGCTTCCTGCGGCATGAAACTGCAAACTTTCGGCACGCTGCCGCAAGAAGGCCGCGGCCAGATGCTTATCAGTAACCATATTTCATGGTTGGACATTATGGCGGTCAACGGCGCATTTCCCGGCCGTTTTGTGGCTAAAGACGATGTGGCCAAATGGCCAGTGGTCGGTTATCTCGCCACACAGGCTCAAACGGTTTACGTCTCGCGTAACCGCGGCATCAAAGGCAATTCCGCCAAAATCGCAGGCGTAACCGAAGCACTGAAAAACGGCGATACCGTCACCATTTTCCCCGAAGGAACCAGTACCGAAGGCCGTGAAATCCTGCCGTTCAAACCCAGCTTTTTTCAGACGGCCTATGATGCAGGCGTACCGATTATTCCGGCACTCTGCCGCTATCCGAATCCGGACGGCAGCAGCCCCAACCCGCACACTGCTTACTACGGCGACATCAGCCTCTGGCAGTCCATCTGCATGGTCATCAGCCAGCCTTCCAGTACAGTCGAACTGCATTTCCTCGATCCGATTGAAGCAGGAGAAGACCGCTACGCTACCGCGCTTCAAGTACACGCCCTGTTGAGCGAAAAGCAAAAACAGTTGGGCTGATCAAACAAAAGGCCGTCTGAATGTTCAGACGGCCTTTTCCATTATCTTATGTCTTAAGATGAATATTGCACCGAATCGCTACCGCTTTTCTTTTGAATAAATTCAATTTTGTAGCCATCCGGATCTTCGACAAACGCAATCACAGTCGTGCCGTGTTTCATCGGACCGGCTTCGCGTACCACTTTACCGCCCATTTCTTTGACACGTTCGCACGCCGCATAAGCATCATCGACTTCAATCGCGATATGGCCGTAAGCATCGCCCAAATCGTAAGACTCGGTATCCCAGTTGTGGGTCAGTTCCAAAACAGTATGGTCCGCTTCATCGCCATAACCGACAAAAGCCAAAGTAAAACGGCCTTCAGGATAATCGCGGCGGCGCAGCAGTTGCATGTTCAATACGTTTTGATAGAACTCCAAAGAGCGTTCGAGATTGCCGACACGCAGCATAGTATGAAGCAAGCGCATGATTTTGTTCCTTTCTGAATTATGTTTAGTCATGGATTATAACACATCGGGCATTTACCCTCCCCAACTTAGAAAATGCCGATACATACACCGTGTAGAAATGAAGCGTATCCTCTATCGCCATTTGAATTTCATGTATTAACAAGCACACCGACTGACTAAATTGCTATAATCGCCACAATTACAACACAACACTTCAAACCGTCATGAAAACCTTTGTTCTTCCAGATACCCGCCCTTATCCGCAGAGCCCTATCAAAAACTACCTTCTGCTCAATGCCTATCAGCTGGCGCACAACTCCTCCTCCGCATCACGCAAGCTTTCAGCCGGCCAACTGCAAACCGAAATCCGCACCATGCTCAGCCAAAACCATTACATCAACCTTTCATTGGCAATGACCATGGCGCCCGATGTCGGCACTTACACCAGCCTGATTCAAAGCGTAGGCGAAGTCCTGAAGGCAGAAAACGATAACGAAGCCCAATGGTTTGCCCTGCCTGTCGTTTTGGTCGCCGGTTGTAAAAAAGAACAAACCCTGCCACTCACACTGCCTACCGAAGCCCTCTTCGCCTGCCTGCAAAACTACCCCAACCTGCGCACCCTCACGCAAAACACGCAATGGCTGCCCTACCTCGTCCAATCGACCGATTTGAGCAGCGTTACCCCGGGCGAGTGGTTCCAAGCCAAGCAAAACGATGAAGCGGCAGGAGCATTCCTGCAAAAATTCGAATACAAACCATTGACGCTGCCCGAAGGTCAATCCGTCCATGTTGTTTACGCGCTGGGCTACGGCAATAAAGACATTCAGACGGCCTTGGGTCTCAACCTGCAACAGGCAGGCCTGCCATTGATGCAGGTTTGGCAAGAGCATCTCGCCCTTGACGGCGTTACCCTCTTTACCAACCCGCTCTCACCCAATACGCCGCTTGACGCGCTTACCGACGGCAGCCACACCCGCCAACGCATGGCCATGGACGTTTTTGCCACCAACGCCATCCGCGCCATCCGTATGCAAAGCCCGCGCGTCGGCGTTGTTGTCGCAGCGAAAGCGGACGGTAAGCTCCAGTTTAGCTTCAACGCGACCGACAGCGCGTTTGAAATCGTTCCGCAGACCTTCACTTGGGAGCTGGCCTCAACCGACAATATCGCCATCGTTCAGCAAAACTTCCTCGACCTGATGGCAGAATGCCGAATCGAGCACCTCTACCTGCTGCACAACCCACTGGGCGAAAACGAGAACATCCCTACTTATGCCCAAGCGTTGAAACTGGAAGGCCATAATCCTTTCTTCAGCAATGTAAACTAAATTGAAAATGCAACACGCAAGGCCGTCTGAAAACGGTTTAGCGTGTTGCATTGATTTTCAAACCTTACCGCTCATTTTCACAAACATGAAAACCCACAAAATCCTTTTCGTCTGCCTCGGCAACATCTGCCGCTCCCCCATGGCCGAATACGTCCTGCGCCACCGCGCCCGCGAAGCAGGCATGGGCAATGCCGTCATTACAGCCAGCGCAGGCACATCAGGCTGGCACGACGGAGAAGACATGCACGAAGGCACGCGCCGTGTACTCAAACAACACGGCATCGACCCGTCAGGCTTTACCAGCAGCAAAATCAAACCCAGCGATGCCGAACATTTCGACTACATCATCGTGATGGACGACAACAACCTCAGAGAAACCGAAAAACAGCTCGGTTTCCACCCCGGCAAAATCTTCAAACTGACCGACCTTATCCCCGATTCAGGTTACAACCACGTTCCTGATCCGTGGTACACAGGCGACTTTGACGAAACCTACCGTCTGGTCGATGCCGGCAGTTTGGCCTTGTTGGAAAAACTGAAACAGGCTTAAATCTGCTTGAACAATAAAAGGCCGTCTGAACAGGTATCTCAAAAGCTATGCTTTCGTTATGACCTGTTCAGACGGCCTTTATTGATTACCGCAATCAACCTACACGATAAAACGCCAGGCTGCCCAATAAATTCGGCAGATGTTTAACCTGTCGGTTGCCCGTCATGACCGCACGCTCAAGCACGCGGATTTTGTTTTTGGCACACAGCAAATCAAAGTCTTTGAGGGTACACCAATGAATATTGGGCGTATCGTACCAATGATACGGCATGCGCTCGGAAACCGGCATATGGCCGCCAACGGCGATTTGAAAGCGGTTGCGCCAGTAGCCGAAGTTAGGGAAGCTGACAATAGCCTGTTTGGCCACGCGCATCAGGCAGCGCAGGATTTTTTCCGTGTTCTGCATGGCTTGAATGGTTTGGCTCAAGACAATCACATCAAAGCTTTGATCGCCAAAAGCCGTCAAACCCTCTTCCAAGTCGGCCTGAATGACATTCACGCCACGGGATATGGCGGCAATCACGCTGTCGGTATCGATTTCAACGCCGTAGCCGGTGCAATTTTTATGTTCCACCAACGCAGCCAACAGCTCGCCGTCGCCGCAGCCTAAATCGAGTACGCGGCTGCCTTCGGGTATCCAATCGTAAATGAGTTGCAAATCGTCGCGCAGATTCATTTTTGGCAGTCCTTGTAAACGTTGTTCATATAAGCGGCAACCGCGCGGATATAGGCTTCGTCTTCCATCAAGAAAGCATCGTGGCCGTGATTGGATTTGACTTCAATGTACTGCACAGATTTTTGCGCGGCGATTAATGCCTTGACCAATTCATGCGAACGTTGCGGCGAGAAGCGCCAGTCGGTGCTGAAGCTGGCAACAAAAAACTTGGCCTGCACATTCTCTACGGCGCGCGTGAGGTTGTGGCCGTAATCAGCGGCCGGGTCGAAGTAGTCGAGTGCCTTAGTCATCAGCAGATAAGTATTGGCATCAAAGCGGCCGACAAACTTGTCGCCCTGATAACGCAGATAAGACTCCACTTCAAATTCAACGCCGTAGCCGTATTGATAGCCGTCTGATTTCAAATCGCGACCGAATTTTTTACCCAAGCCGTCTTCGGCAAGATAGGTGATGTGCCCCATCATGCGCGCGATACGCAAACCGCGTGAAGGAACGGTATGATGGCTGCGGTAATTGCCTTCGTGGAAATCGGGATCGGTCAAAATCGCCTGGCGGGCAACATCGTTAAACGCGATGTTTTGAGTGGAAAGTTTAGGCGCAGAAGCGATGACGAGCGCATGAGCAACGCGTTCAGGCAAAGAAATCGTCCATTGCAATGCCTGCATGCCGCCCAAACTGCCACCGACAATGGCCGCCCATTTTTGAATACCGAGATAATCGGCAAGCATGGATTGGGATTTCACCCAGTCTTTGACGGTTACAACCGGAAAATCCGCGCCATATTCGTGGCCGGTTTCAGGATTTTCGGACAAAGGGCCGGTACTACCGTCGCAGCCGCCCAAGTTGTTCAAACCGACAACAAAAAAGCGTTCGGTATCGATGGGTTTGCCGGGACCGACCATATTGTCCCACCAACCGGCGTATTTATCCTCCGCACTGTGCTTGCCGGCAACGTGATGATTGCCTGACAGGGCGTGGCAGATAAGGACGGCATTGCTTTTGTCGGCATTGAGTGTGCCGTAGGTTTCAATCATCAGGTCGAAACGGGGTAAGGTTTTGCCGTTTTCCAGAGCAAGCGGTGTGTCAAACGGGATTTTCTGGGGCGTTACAATGCCCACTGAGGCATTTGTTGTCATTTGTAATTTCCAAGTGAAGCGGCAAAAGGGGTATTATAACGTTTCGTTTTTGTTTTGTGCATGAGGCTTCAGACGGCCTGCCCTGATTAAAGGCAATATTTTTGGGAGAATGTGGAATGATTGGCAGGCTTTTGCGATTTTTTTTCTTTTGCGCCATAGCGGCATTGATTGTGAACCGTTTGTTCAGCCGCCAACAAAAGCGCACTATTCGGGAAATCGCCAAAATCAGCGCGTGGGTATTGCTGGGCGCGGCGGCGGCTACGCTGTTTTGGTATCTGATGATGCTGTTTTTTAAGCATATTCCCAATT
This sequence comes from Neisseria sp. HMSC065C04, assembly GCF_001815375.1. Classification (NCBI taxonomy): domain Bacteria; kingdom Pseudomonadati; phylum Pseudomonadota; class Betaproteobacteria; order Neisseriales; family Neisseriaceae; genus Neisseria; species Neisseria sp. HMSC065C04. Next base: position 187,521 of record NZ_KV820419.1, on the reverse strand, counting down.
CTTATTGAAATAAAATATAAAAGGCCGTCTGAAAACCTTAATCCAGCGTTTTCAGACGGCCTTTTGATATTCAAACTTAAAACAATTCTTCCGGAATCTTGCAAACCGGAATCGGATTGACTTTGTGCTGCATGGCTTTGTGCAATCGGGTATAGATTGCCAAAACTTCGCGCTGTCTGCCCTCAAAATCTTCAGGCTTGTGGCTGCTATACACGCTCATCGCCCATTCGAGTTCAGGATAAGATGCGCCCATTTGTTCTTCATCGGTACGTTCGGTATCCCAAAGTCCGTCCGTCGGTACGGCTTTTTGAATGTCTTCCGATACGTCCAGTTCGGCTGCTAGCGCGTACACTTGAGTTTTGGTCAAATCGGCAATCGGGCTGATGTCCACGCCGCCGTCGCCGTATTTGGTGAAGAAACCGACGCCGAAATCTTCAATTTTGTTGCCTGTCCCCGCCACCAGCAAACCATGCAGCTGGCCGTAATAATAAAGCGTCGTCATGCGAAGGCGGCTGCGTGCATTGGCCAGTGCCAGCTGTTTATTGGGAAATTCGGTTTCGCTGACGTCAACGGTATCGGCAAACGTATCGAACGCCGGGGTCAAATCAACGCTTTGCGCTTTTACATTGGGATAACGCTGTTTCAGACGACCCATGTGTTCTTGAGCGCGGTTGACTTGGTCGGATTTCTGACGAATCGGCATTTCCAACAACAAAACCGACAAACCGGTTTGCGCGGCAAGTGTGGAAACCACAGCAGAATCGATGCCGCCGGATACGCCGACGACAAAACCTTTGGCACGCGCCTGCTCGGCGTAATCTTTGAGCCATTGAACGATATGGCGGATGATGGCTTGGGTTTGCATAGGGATAAATGTTCGCTTCAAATAAAACGAATGATAGCCTGATTTGCACTTGTCTGAAAGACGACAGGGTATAATGTTCCTTTTATTTCTTGCACGCACACCATGTCCAAACCCATCCTTCTGCGCTGGCTCGTTGTCTGCCTGATTCCGCTCGCCACCCTTTTGTGGTTTGCCCTCAACCCGCCCGAAGACAAAACGCAACACCTCATCAACGGCATCATCCTTGCCTGCGAAGCCACATTTCTATTCAAATTCATCCTCTTTGACGTCATCAAACACCACCTCAAACAAGAGCCCGAATTGAAACGGCAAAGCATATGGATGTTTATCCCGATTATTTTGCTGATTGTTTATTTGTTCCATTATTTCGGCGCATTCTGATGTTTTCAGACGGCCTTGGGTATATTTTCCCATGAACACTCCCCCACCTTATACCTGCTGGATTTTTTGCAACGTCATCGACAACTTCGGCGACATCGGCGTTTCATGGCGGCTGGCGCGTGTTTTGCAACGCGAGCTCGGCTGGCAAGTGCATTTGTGGACAGACGATTTCCCATCCCTTCAGGCACTCTGCCCTGATTTGGCCTCGATTCCCAATATCCATCAAGGCATCGGCATTCACGCCTGGCAAGCCAATCATGCCGAAGATACCGATACAGCCCCTACCCCCGACATCGTCATCGAGACCTTCGCCTGCGAACTGCCCGACAACGTTCAATCCATCATCCGCCAACACCGACCGCTTTGGCTCAACTGGGAATACCTCAGCGCGGAAGACAGCAACGAGAGGCTGCACTTAATGCCCTCGCCTCAAGCTGGCGGCATACAGAAATACTTTTGGTTTATGGGTTTCAGCGAAAAAAGCGGCGGCCTGCTGCGCGAACGCGATTACGCCGAATCTGCCGGATTTGATACGGAAGCCTTACGCCGACAACTCAAACTTCCCGCAAAAAATGCATCCGAGTGGCTGCTTTTCGGCTATCAAAGCGATATTTGGGCAAAATGGCTGACTATGTGGCAACAGGCCGGCCAACCTATTACCCTGCTGCTTGCGGGTACGCAAATCATCGCCAGCCTGAAAAACAGCGGCCTAGTGCCGCAAAATACCCTGCTTGAAGAAGGCGATATGTATCAGAGCGAACACATTACCCTGATCAAAATCCCTTTTGTCCCCCAACAGGATTTCGATAAACTGCTCAACCTTGCCGACGGTGCCGTCATACGTGGCGAAGACAGCTTTGTTCGCGCCCAGCTTGCCGGTAAACCCTTCTTTTGGCACATCTATCCGCAAGAAGAAAATATCCATCTCGACAAGCTGCACGCGTTTTGGGACAAAGCGCATCAGGTTTATCCGGATGTTGTCGCCACGGCACACCGTCGCCTTTCCGACGAACTCAACAACGGCGAAGCACTCAGCGACAGCCAGCGCCTGCAAGCATGGCAAACCCTGACGGCACACCAAAACGAATGGCGCCAAAGCGCGGCAAAATGGCGGGACGGACTTTTTGCCCAAAAAAGTGCCGTCGAAAAACTTGCCGCCTTTATTTCAAAGCACAAAAAAATACGCTAAAATAGTGCGTTTTATTACAACCGATTTGATTGGAAAACTACAATGAAAACAGCACAAGAACTGCGCGCCGGCAACGTATTCATGGTTGGCAATGACCCTATGGTTGTTCAAAAAACCGAATACATCAAAGGTGGTCGCTCTTCTGCCAAAGTCAGCATGAAACTGAAAAACCTGCTGACCGGCGCCGCTTCTGAAAGCATTTACAAAGCCGACGACAAATTCGACGTCGTAATCTTGGCCCGCAAAAACTGTACTTACAGCTACTTTGCCGACCCAATGTACGTCTTCATGGACGAAGAATTCAACCAATACGAAATCGAAGCCGACAACATCGGCGACGCGTTGAAATTCATCGTTGACGGCATGGAAGACCAATGTGAAGTAACTTTCTACGAAGGTAACCCAATCTCCGTAGAATTGCCTACCATCATCGTTCGCGAAGTTGAATACACCGAGCCTGCCGTTAAAGGCGATACCTCCGGTAAAGTGATGAAAACCGCACGTCTGGTCGGCGGCACAGAAATCCAAGTGATGTCTTACATCGAAAACGGCGACAAAGTCGAAATCGATACCCGTACCGGCGAATTCCGCAAACGTGCTTAATCAGCCCGTAACACAAAAAGGCCGTCTGAAACCTGTTTCAGACGGCCTTTTTCTCAATCTGCCTTATTGTTTCTTCAAGCCCTTGGCTTCGACAGTCGCAATCGTACCGTCAATGCCTTTGCTCTTAATCAGCTCGCCAAATTGGTTGCGGTATACCGTTACCAAGCTGGTACCGTCCACGCGGATGTTGTAAATCTTATACGCACCGCCGCTTTGGTAAAGCTGGTAGGCCACTTCATACTTAGTGCCTTTTTTGGTCTGAATTTCCGAGAAAACGTCAAACTTATTGCCGTTTGCCGTCATCTTCGGCAACAGGCGCACATTCGCATCCGCCGCACCAATCAGTGCAGAATGCGAGTACATCGCAATCACCATATCTTTGAATGCACGGATAAAATCGATTTTCTGTTTGGCAGAAAATTCACGCCATGGCGCGCCGACAGCCAAAGCCGAAATACGTTCATAATCCAGATAACGGTTGGCATACTGCTCAACCTGTTTCACACGTTGCGCTTCTGTCAAAGACGTATTGCGTGCAATTTTCAACACAGCATCAATATTCTGCTGCATCTGCTTTTGTGCCGGATGCGTTTCCGCCGCCACATAAGGCGCGGCAATTACCATCGGTGCGGCCACAATCAAAGTCTGAAGAAAACGGTTCATGACGATATCCATCCAAAATAAAACCGCATTGTAAAAACAATCTATTCCAAAAAACTTAATTCTTTGTAAAAGCAGTCATGAGCAATGAAAAATCCTGCAATCAAATTTCAGACGGCCCGATAAAAATAAGATAACATATAAACGCTATTTTCAAAGGAGGAAGCCATGCCCTACGTCAACATCAAAGTAACCGGCGGCAATGAAGCCCCGAGCGCGGAGCAAAAAGCCGAATTAATTCGCGGAGTAACCGAATTACTCTCACGCGTTCTCAACAAAAATCCCGAGACGACCGTCGTCGTCATCGACGAAATCGATATGGACAACTGGGGCATAGGCGGTAAAAGCGTGACGGTTCGCCGTGCCGAAGCACGCAATAAGTAAGCCTCGGTCGTCTGAAACCCTTTTAATTTACCCACAAAAAGAGTACATTTATCCCATTGTTAACAATTTTACGGAACACACATCATGGAGAAATTCCCCAAATCATCAAAACTGGACCACGTTTGCTACGACATTCGCGGCCCAGTTCACAAAAAAGCCCTGCAACTGGAAGAGGAAGGCAACAAAATCCTCAAGCTCAATATCGGCAATCCGGCTCCGTTCGGCTTTGAAGCGCCTGATGAAATCTTGGTTGACGTCATCCGCAACCTGCCGACTTCACAAGGCTATTGCGACTCCAAAGGCCTTTACTCCGCACGCAAAGCCATCGTTCACTATTACCAAACCAAAGGACTGCTCGACGTTACCGTCAACGACGTTTACATCGGCAACGGCGTGTCCGAGCTGATTACCATGTCCATGCAGGCATTACTTAACGACGGCGATGAAATCCTGATTCCTGCGCCTGATTATCCACTGTGGACCGCCGCCGCAACACTGGCAGGCGGTACCGTCCGCCATTATCTATGCGACGAAGAAAACAACTGGTTTCCCAACCTAGCCGATATGGAAGCCAAAATTACGCCTAAAACCAAAGCCATCGTCGTCATCAACCCCAACAACCCGACAGGCGCGGTGTACAGCAAAGAAGTCCTGCTCGAAATCGCCGAACTGGCGCGTAAACACGGCCTGATTATTTTTGCCGACGAAATTTACGACAAAATCCTCTACGACGACGCCGTACACCACCATATCGCCGCCCTTGCTCCCGACTTGCTGACCATTACGTTTAACGGCCTCTCCAAAGCCTACCGCGTAGCCGGTTTCCGTCAAGGCTGGATGGTTCTCAACGGCCCGAAACATCATGCAAAAGGCTATATCGAAGGCTTGGACATGCTCTCGTCTATGCGCCTTTGTGCCACCACACCCATGCAACACGCCATTCAGACGGCCTTAGGCGGATACCAAAGCATCAACGAATTCCTCCTCCCCGGCGGCCGCCTGCTCGAGCAACGCAACAAAGCATGGGAACTGGTCAACCAGATTCCGGGCATATCCTGCGTCAAACCCATGGGCGCATTGTATATGTTCCCCAAAATCGATACCGAAATGTACAGCATCCATGACGACATGAAATTCATCTACGACTTACTCGTACGTGAAAAAGTCTTGTTCGTCCAAGGCACAGGCTTCAACTGGATACGCCCCGACCACTTCCGTATCGTTACCCTGCCGCCCGTTCATCAAATCGAAGAAGCCATGGACAAACTCAAACGCTTCTTGCAAAACTACCATCAATAAACCTAAACAAAGAGGCCGTCTGAAAAAGCAAACCGCTGTTCAAACGGCCTTTTTAATCAAACAGCAACTTGGCAAAGCCTGCTGACATGCGTATAATCGACCTTTCCTATCTGGGGGCGATCTTGGTTTCGACGGGGGTTGCAAAGCAGATGCGGGCATACCGGGGTCTCAGATTTCCCGTTAAACACTGAATTTAAATAGTCGCAAACGACGAAACTTACGCACTGGCCGCTTAAGGCCTGCCGTTGCAGCAGTTGGTCAATGGGCTGTGTAGCGCAAGCTACCGCAACGTCATTCTACATTGACTGGTTTTCTGTCGGGTTACTTGGCAGGAAACGAGATTTAAGGTAACTGGTTCTCTGAAGGCCTGTTGGTCGGCATGATGAGGACGAGATTCTAAATAGACACAACTAAGTATGTAGAACGCTCTGTAGAGGACTTTCGGACGGGGGTTCGATTCCCCCCGCCTCCACCAGATTTGAAGCGCAAATTTTTGATTTAAAAAGGTTTGCGCTTTTTTATAAACTTAAACAGGCCGTCTGAAACTTTTAAGACGGCCTGTTTTTGTCTCAAATATCTGAGTGAAAAAACTTTTTCTTTCGATACATTGCCAATAGTACTTTGCTTTAAAAAATTTCAGCCTTACATTTTTCTATCTGATTTCATATTCATTTTACGATGCGGCCTAACCGTTACACTCAATGGCAGATGATCTGACAAATGTTGCCAGTCTTTACTGTTGTGAATTTCAGAATCGATGACATCAAGATTGCGCGTATAAATGCGGTCGAGGCTGAGGATGGGCAGGCGCGAAGGGAAGGTTTTGGGGCGTTTGCCTGTATTATCGACAAATACTTCGTTCAAATCTAATGCACTGCCCAGCTCACGCGCTGATTTCTGCCGCCAGTCATTAAAATCGCCGGCAATAATCAAAGGGCTTTCCGGACGAATGTACCGGCCAACGTAGTCGCTGATGGCTCGGTATTGTTTGAGGCGGTCTGGCTCGCGCAGATTGAGGTGGACGCACAGACACACCAGCGGATCTTCCCAACCTTCGGGTACGACCTCACAATGCAACAGGCCGCGTTGTTCGAGTTTATTAACGCTGATGTTGAGGTTGTTTTCCGTTTTCAGCGGCAGGCGGCTGAGAATGGCGTTGCCGTGGTGTCGTTTGGGATAGACGGCATTTTTGCCGTAGCTGCGATGATAATCGAGGCTGTCGCCGATGATGTCGTAATGCGGTGCATCGGGAAAGTCGGTACGGCGGCTTCTGTTGAGATGTTGTCCTTGGACTTCTTGTAAAAACAAAACATCCGAACCCAATGCACCCAGCGCGTCAGCCATGCGGTTGACTTGCACTTTGCGGTTGAGCGCAGACATGCCTTTGTGCATATTGTAGGAAGTAATGGTAACTGGACGGGGAGACATGATGTGTGATGAAGCGGTTTATTTGTTTTAGTATAGCACCGGAGCGTGTGGTTTTACGGCAATTTTGGTTATACTTGTTTAAAAAATAAAACGGCGTTTTGACAGAGAATTTCCCAATCAAAACGCCTTCTGTTTTTCAGACGGCCTTGCGTCCGAATCAGTTGTTAATTACTTCAACATTGGTCTCAAAAGTAACGGTATGTTGGTATTTAGATGCGGTTTTGCGTTTCGGATAAGGATATTTGGAAACGCTTTTCACTGCGCGTTCGTCCATTTCAGGATTGCCGCTGGATTGAATGATATTTACGCGGTCAACATCGCCGGCAGGTGTTGTGAAGACATCCATCAAAACGGTTTTAACGCTGCCGTTTTGCGCTTTCATGGCTTCCAAAGTTTCGGTATCGGCTGCTTGAGCAGTACCGAATACAGCGGCAAACAACAGGGCTGAGGCGAGGAGTTTAGTCGTTTTCATGTTTTAGTCCTTATTAGGGTTGTGGTTAGGTTAAATATTTCAGACAGCCTGATTCGTCGTTATTTAAAATTCAAAATCGGCCAACCTTTTGCTTTGGCTTCTTTTTCCAGCTCGGCATCCGGATTGACGGCGACAGGTTCGTCCACGATACGCAGCAACGGCAAATCGTTTTTGGAGTCGCTGTAAAAATAAACCTTACCGTAGCTTTCAAAGGTCTCGCCGCGCTCGGCAAGCCATTGGTTCAATCGGGTAATTTTGCCTTCCTTCAGGCTGGGCGTACCGACATAGTTGCCGGTATATCGGCCGTCTTCGCCGGTTTCAAGCTGCGTACCAATAACGTTGTGAATACCGAAAAGATGGCAGATCGGGGTAATGATGAATTCGTTGGTCGAAGAAATAACCAACATTTCATCGCCCGCCATTTGATGGCTTTGCACCAGCATACGCTGCATCGGGGAAATATACGGAACAATATATTCGGCCATAAACTCGCGATGAAACTCAGCCAATTCCTCCTTGCTGAAACGGGCTAAAGGCGCGAGATGGAATTTGAGGAAGGCATCAATATCAAGACAACCGTTTTGATAGTCTTGGTAAAACTTTTCATTTTGCGCCTCGGTTTCGGCCGCATCGACTATGCCTTTTTTAATCAGGTATTGCGGCCAAGAGTGATCCGAATCGGTATTGATCAAGGTATTGTCGAGGTCGAAAATGGCAAGGTTTTTCATTGGGTTTCCTGTTGTTTTAAAAGCTGGCGCAAAAGCGGCAAAGTAATGCGCTTGCCCATCATAACGGCGTAGTTGTCGAGGGTATCGAGCATTTGCATCAGGCTGTCCATATCGCGCTGCCAATGGTTCAGCAGGTATTCGAAGATTTCCGGATCGATGGTTACCTGACGGGCGGCCGCCATGCTGACAAGCGCATCGATTTTTTCTTGGTCGGTCAACGGTTTGACTTCGTAAACCAGGCAATACGCCATGCGTGTGCGCAGATCTTCGCGGATAACGAGCTGCTGCGGCGTATATTCGGAACTCAAAAGCAAAAAGCCTTTGCCGCTGTTGCGGAAGCGGTTGAAGATGGCAAACAGTAAAGCCTGTTCTTCATTATTAAGCTTTTCGATTTGGTCAATGGCGAGATATTCCGCATCCAGCGCGGCTTCTGTCAGAGGCGTGGCAGCGGCGTCAATATAGAGGGCATTTCGTCCGGCATCGAGCGCCTGGGCGACCCATGCCTGCAAGAGATGGCTTTTGCCTGCGCCCTCTTCGCCCCAAACATAGATAAATTGCCCATGCTTGTGCTGCAACACATACACCAGCTCGGCATTTTCTGTTCCCAGAAATTTGTCGAAGCCGGGATAATCATGGCTGGCAAAATCGAAGATGAGCTGGTTCACAAAGGCGCACCGGTTAGGTTGAAATCGGCTTTATTTTACGTTGTTTTGCGGTTCACCATCAAGGATAAAGGCCGTCTGAAACCTATACCTGCAACATATCTGCACTTCTAAACATATCTTGACGCGCTCACGGCATTGGTTTTATTCCGCTTTGGTTTTACAATGTCGAACTTCTCGCCGAAACATTTGTCTGTTCTTTTTCAGACGGCCTTTTTATTTGGGAACCCTAGTGATTTCTACCATTATCGATTTCATCCTCCATATCGACCAACACCTTGTCCACCTCTCCGCCCAATACGGTCCGTGGATTTACGCGATTTTGTTTGTTGTGATTTTCTGCGAAACCGGTTTGGTCGTAACGCCATTTTTACCCGGCGACTCGCTGCTGTTTGCCGCCGGCGGTATTGCGGCCATCGGCGGCATGAACATCCACGTCATGGTATTGCTGCTCTTAGCAGCCGCTATTTTAGGCGATGCGGCCAATTTTATGATCGGCAAGTATTTTGGACAAAAACTGTTTGCCAATCCTGATTCCAAAATTTTCCGCCGTTCGTATTTGGAAAAAACCCATGCGTTCTATGAAAAACACGGCGGCAAAACCATCATCATTGCACGCTTTGTACCGATTGTGCGGACGTTTGCGCCATTTGTCGCAGGTATGGGCGATATGCACTACGGCACGTTTATCCGTTACAACATTATCGGCGCGGTGTTGTGGGTATTGTCGTTTTCCTATGCAGGCTACTTCTTCGCCAATATCCCCGTCGTAAAAAACAATCTGGGCTTAGTTATGGCGGCAATCATCGTGATTTCGATTTTACCTGCGGTAGTCGAAGTCGTCCGTGCCAAACTTAACGCCAAAAAATAACAATCAATCGAAAAGTTTGAAAGTTTAAACACATCAAGGAATTGTCATGCCGTTGCTGTCTATTGAGTTTGCGGTATTCTTTATCGTATTTTTGCCGCTGTACTGGGCATTTGCACGTTTGCCGCAAGTTCAAAACGTTTTACTTTTGGTTGCCGGACTGGGCTGGCTTTACCGTATTGACCCTATCTTTGCCGCGCTGATTTTGGTTTACTCGTCTGTGGTTTACCTGGTCAGCGTGCTGATGTTTTCTGAAAACGAGAATATCCGCAAATTTTGGCTGGGTTGCGGTATTTCGGCGGCATTGACTGTTTTGTGTTTCTTCAAATATTTCGACTTTTTCCGCCCGATTATCCAACAATATACGGGGCAAAGCGCCGTCATCGACATCCTTTTGCCTTTGGGCTTGTCTTATTACACTTTCCAATCGCTGGCTTACTTGGTGTATTGTTACCGCGAGCCTAAAGGAGACCGTTTTGAATGGCACGAGCTCCTACTGCATCTGAGCTTCTTCCCCACCATCACATCCGGCCCGATTATCCGTGCGGCCGCTTTTAAAAGCATAGACGGCGAACAAGCAGGCGCATTGGCGCAAATCCGCACCAAACAGGCACGCCAACTGATTTATCCGGCTTTAGCAGTCGGTCTGATTGTGTTGGGCATTGCCAAAAAGTGGTGGCTTGCCGGCGTATTGGCGGAAGGCTGGGTATCGCCTGTTTTTGAAAATCCGGCCCAGTTCGACGGCTGGGGCGTCCTGTCTGCGATTTATGGCTATACCTTCCAACTCTTTTTCGACTTTTCCGGCTACTCGGATTTGGTCATCGGCTTGGCCATGCTGCTCGGCTTCCAGCTGCCGAAAAACTTTGCCGCGCCGCTTCGCGCCATCAACATCCGAGACTTCTGGGACAGATGGCACATCAGCCTGTCCACTTGGATTCGCGACTATATCTATATTCCTTTGGGCGGCAGCAAAAAAGGCTTCGGACGCACTCAGCTCAATCTGATGATTGCCATGTTACTTTCCGGCATTTGGCATGGCTACGGCTGGAGCTTTTTGATTTGGGGCGCGCTGCACGGTGCGGCTTTAGTGTTCCTTAACTGCGGCGATAAAATCGTCGGCCGCAATGCCTTAGGCCGTCTGAAAATCGGCAAACCACTCGCCTGGCTGTTTACCTTCCATTTCGTTTGTTTCGCGTTTGTCGTGTTCAACAGCGCAACGCTTGCCGATACGGAAATGCTGTTCAGCGCATTATTTGCCAATGACAAAGGCTGGAATGCGCCTCTGCCGACCGACCTTATGTTGCTGGGTGCATTTGCGATGATGCTTTTGCTGTACCCGTATTTGCTTCGCTCATTTGAAGCATCGGTAAAAGGCTTGGACAAACTGCCTGCATGGCTGTGGTTTATTCCCATCACGCTTATCCTCGCCCTGATTATCGTCTTTGCCCCGTCCGGCATTCCCGGCTTTATTTACGCCAACTTCTAAGGAGCAGAACATGAAACGCTTTATCTCCCTGTTTGTTTCGATTCTGCTCAGTGCGGTTGCGCTGACGTGGTTTGCCCAAAACTCCATCAATGCCTATTGGCAGCAGACCTATCATGAGAACAGTCCGCTTGAGCCTTTATCCGAGTACGCTTGGTGGCGTATCGGTGCGGATTGGCAACAAAAAGCTTACGAATTTTCAGACGGCCTGAAAGCTTCACTGGAAGCAGGAGACGCTTTGGCTTCAGAAGACTCTGGCATTGAAACAACAGGGCCTTCTGAAAATACGGAAAACATTGAAACATCGGACAATCAAAAAGGCTCTGCCGCTTCTGATGCGACTAACAATACAAATACCGCCGCCAGCGAGCCAAGCAATCAGGCTGATCAGTCTGCAACGCAGGTTGTATTGAAAAAAGGCAACAAAGTTTTCTTTGCCGGCGACTCGCTGATGCAGGGCGTTGCACCTTTCGTACAAAAACACCTCAAGCAAGAATATGGCGTACAATCGGTCAACCTCAGCAAACAAAGCACCGGTTTGTCCTACCCCAATTTCTTCGACTGGCCGAAAACCATCGAACAAACTTTGCAAAAAGAACCCGACATCCGCGTTTTGGTTGTATTCTTAGGCCCTAACGACCCTTGGGATTTCCCGATGGGTAAAAAATACCTGAAGTTCGCCTCCCCCGAATGGGAGGCAGAATACCTCAACCGCGTCCGCCGTATTCTTGATGCAGCCTCCGCACATGATGTCCAAGTCATTTGGCTGGGCATTCCTTACATGAAAAAAGCCAAGCTCAACGAACAGATGCGCTACCTCGACAAAATCCTGTCGGGTACGGTGTCGCCTCAAGCCATCTGGCTGCCGACTGACAAACTGTTGAGCAACGGCGCAGAAGAATATGCCGACTCTGTCAAAGTAAACGGAAAAATCATCCGTTACCGCAGCAAGGACGGCATTCACTTTTCCGCAGAAGGCCAAAAACTACTGGCCGGAAAAATTATGGAAAAAATTAATTTTACACACGATACACAACCATGAAATTTAATAAAACCTTACTCCTCACGCTTCTCGCACTCCCTATTACTGCCTACGCAACCAATGACGGCCTGTTAAGCAACTATGGCTCCAACCGCCCTGCCTGGCTGAACAAGCTGCAACAGCTCAACCATACTTCAGACGGCAAATTCCGCATCATCCAAGTCGGCGACTCCCACACCGCCGGCGACTACTTCACCGACCGCCTTCGTCGCCGTTTGCAACAACAATGGGGCAACGGCGGCATCGGTTGGGTTTATCCCAACACCGTCAAGGGCCAACGTATGGCAACCGTCCGCTACAACGGCAGCGGTTGGAACACCATCAGCAGCCGCAAATCACACAGCGATTTTTCTTTCGGCGGAATTGAAGCACGCGCCGATGGCGGCAGCGTTACCTTAAGCGCAGCCGACGGCAGCATGGATATGCAACAAATCTCCATCTTTGGCAAACCGGTTTGGTCCGAGCAAACCCTGATTGTCAACGGCCGCGAAATCCCGGCCAAACAAAACGGCTGGCAACTGTTGCATACCAACGCCTCCCTGCCGATGACCCTCAGCAGCAGCATGCCTTGGCAAATCGGTTTCATTAATATCGAACGCCCCGGACGCGGCGTAACCGTTTCCGCCATGGGCATCAACGGCGCACAGTTATCCCAATGGTCAAAATGGCGGCCGGGTATGTGGGAAGATTTGGCACAAACCAAAGCCGATTTAATCATCCTTGCCTACGGTACCAATGAAGCCTTTTCCGGCAACCTCGATATTTCCTCTACCGAGCGGACATGGCGCAATTACATCCGTCAAATCAAAAACACCCTGCCCAACGCAGGTATCCTGATCCTCGGTGCTCCGGAATCTTTGAAAACCGCCTACGGCAGCTGCGGCAACCGCCCTGTCTTGCTCAGCGAAGTACAACAAATGCAGCAACGTGTTGCCCGTGACGAAAAAATCATGTTCTGGTCTTGGCAGGATGCGATGGGCGGCGCATGCAGCATGAAAAACTGGATGGCTCAAGGCTTGGCAGCCAAAGACGGCGTTCACTTCTCTGCACAAGGTTACGAAACTGCAGCCGATAAGCTTGCCGACAGCCTAATCCGCTTTGCTCAATAAATTGGCCAAAGCCTAAGTGTTTTTCATTAACAGCACACAAAAGGCCGTCTGAAATTAATATTTCAGACGGCCTTTTGTTTATCGCTTATTCAGCAAACTGCTTATTTTTAAGCCAACATATTGCTGCTCATGCGTTGCGTTTGGTTTTCCGTAAAACGAACCAATCTTGCCTGCTTGTCAAAGCCTAATGGCTTGGCGACAAGACGGTTGGGCAGCTTGTTTAAATGATGGTTGTAACTTCCGGCTCTGCGGTTGTAAGTACGGCGTGCCGATGCGACTTCAGCTTCTGCAGCATCCAGCATTTCCATCAAACCGGCCAATTGCTCATCAGGATACTGTTTCAAAAGGCCGTTGACGGTAGTTTGCAATTTTTTCAGCGCATGATTCAATGCTGTTTCGGCTTCGCACAGATGTTTGATTTTGGATTCGGAAAATGTTTTGGCAGTTTGCACCAATGCGGTTTCGACTTCGGCACACATCTGCTGAACGTTGTGATCCGATGCAATACCCTGCTCTTGCAGGTGTTTGCTGTATGCATCCAATACATGACGGACAGCCTGATGTCGGCAGTCGAGCGCAATGCGCAAAGAGACAAAAGATTCGCGACAGTCTTTTTTGCGGTCTTTCAACTGTTGTTTGAAATACAATAAGACGGCGGCGATTGATACGAAGATAAGTGCAAGACTAATAATGCCCATAGTGAGTTCCCTAGTTATGATGCCACTCATATCGGTGGCTGATTTTATTAACATCGATTATAATCCAATTTCAATATTTTTTCCCAATTTTCATAAAAAAGGCCGTCTAAAATTCAGACGGCCTGAAGTTTATATTTTTATTTCAATGCTTTGACTTGATGTCAATCACCCACACTTCTGATTGCGAACCCAAACGCAGGGGAATACCCCAGAAGCCGTAGCCTGAAGTGGTAAAGAAATGGCCGTTGCCGATTGCTTCATAACCATAAGCGAGACGATAAAGCGTACGGACGATAAGGTTGGCGGGTGCAACTTGGCCGTTGTGGACATGGCCGGAAACCTGCACATCAATCGGCAGCCGGGCATGGGTTTCGATTGAAGTAGGACGGTGGTCCATCAATAAAACCGGTAATTGGGTATTTTGACCTTCTAAAAGCTGCTCCGCACTGGGGCGTTTACGATCCAAATCATCGCTCCGCCCCACCAGCAACACACCATTCACTTCCAAAACCTGATTGGCCAAAACCGTCAAACCTGCCGCTTCCAATTCATGTTTGATGCGCTTCTGATCGCGGAACCAGTCATGATTGCCCAAAGTGGCATAAACGCCCATCGGCGCAGTCAGCTTCTGCAAATGCGGTTTCATGTTTTCTTTCAGGTATGCATCGACGGTATCGTCCATCAAATCCCCCGGCAGCAACACCATGTCGACTTTTTCCCGCTTCATGATGTCCGTCAGCTTGTCCAATTGACGTGCGCCGAACAAAATCCCCAAGTGCAAATCACTGGCCACACCGATACGCAGCGGCTTATCCATTTTCTTATTGATGAATACAGTCTGATGGCGGACCACGGGCGTATAGGCGTTATACATCCCAAAACCGAGTAAACCGGCCACAAACAAAGGCGCAAACAGCCTCAGACTTCGAGAAAGCGGTTGGCGCGCCATAAAACGGCGCAGCAAAAGATACAGGACAAATGTCGCCAACGCGGCATACATCACAAACAGCAAGATCACCATCCAAAACGCCACCACGCGGAACATCATATGCCCCAACTCCAGCAGCAAGCCGATCAACAAGCCGTTTGTAATGAAATAGGAAATACCCATCAGCCAACGTCTGCCGACTTTGCCAATCCAAGGCGCAAACAGCCATTGCAGCGAACGCCCAAGCCCGAATGTAAACACTTGTAACAGAATGACGCTCACAAAAAACATCTTGCCAAACATGCCTTTCCGCCCTAAAAAATCAAAAGGCAGATTTTAGGCCGTCTGAAACTTTCAGTGTATAATCCCCCACGTAAAAACCCATAATATTTTGAAAGGAATCATCATGAGCCACCCTCAATCAGCTATTATTCCTGATCACGCACAAGCCGGTATTTTTATCGAAGCAGACATTTCAGACGGCCGCAATGAAGACATCAAATCTGCCTGCCGTCTTTCTTTGGAGGCTCTGGCCAAATTAAAAACCCGTTTTCCGAATGATATTTTGGGTTTGACCATTGCCTTCGGCAGCCGCGCATGGCAATCGTTCGGCCATACTGACGAAGGCAGAGAAATCAAACCTTTCCCTGAATTGGGCAATGGCCTCGCCCCTTCCACCCAACACGACCTCTATATCCACATTCAAGCCACCGAGCAAAAAGCCGCTTATGCCTTGGCTCAATCTGTTTTCAGCGCATTCGGCGACAGCATCCGCGTATCCACTGAAGAACACGGCCTGCGCCTGTATGAAGACCGCGGCTTGGACGGCTTTGTCGATGGCACGGAAAATCCGCAGGGCGATGACAATGTGCGCAATGTTGCCATCATCCCCGAAGGCAAGCCTGATGCCGGCGGCAGCTATGTTTTGCTGCAAAAATACCTGCACGATTTGAAAAAATGGGATGCCGTTCCTACTGCCGAACAAGAAGCCAGCGTTGGCCGCAGCAAAGAAGCCAATGACGAATTCAGCAAAGATATACGCCTGCCCGACTCCCATCTCGGCCGCGTCAACGTCAAAGAAAACGGCGTTGGCTTGAAAATTGTCCGCCGCAGCCTGCCCTTCGGCAAAATCAGCGGCGAACATGGTTTGATGTTCACTTCCTATTGCAACACGCTGCACAATATTGAAGTTCAACTGCTCAATATGTTCGGCGATGCAGACGGCAAAACCGACTTACTGCTGAAATATTTGTCTAAAGCCGTATCAGGTGCTTACTACTACGCGCCTTCTGTCGAGCGTTTGCAAAATCTTTAACGGCTCACAGGCCGTCTGAAAAAACCTGCCTTTGAAAAGGCAGGTTTTTGTTATTTAAATTCCCTTAATACTTTTATGGTATTATCATAGAAATTTATCCTATCATTGCTTAATAAACCCAGATTACAGACAACGATAAAAACCGATACGCCCAAGCGG
>NZ_KV820419.1:137864-171148 GCF_001815375.1 Neisseria sp. HMSC065C04 | reverse complement strand
ATTATCCCTATAAAATTACGACACCATGTATAAATCCCGCCTTCTTCCTCTACCCGTATTGATTCTCTCCGCACTGAACGCCTATGCGGCCAATACGCCGAATCCGCCTGATCAAACCGATAAAAACGTACCCAACCAATTCGACAAAGACTTCCGCGACAATCTCGATCAGATTCATTCGGTCGAAATCCAAAAACGCGAGCAGTCGGCATGGGATTTACAGAAAAAACAAGATAACGACGCGGTTGCACAAGAAGGGCCGTCTGAAAACAATACCGAATGCTTGGATTACACGGGTATTGAGCTTTCCGGCATTACACTCATCGATTCCAAAAAGATTGAAGCCAAGCTCCCCAAATGCGTCAATCAAAACAGCATCAACCAACTGAACCGGGACATCGTTGCCGAGTATATCGCTCAAGGCTATCCGCACACGCAAATCAAATTTGAAACCACGACTGAACGCATCCTGAAATTGACAGTCATCGAAGGCAAAATCCGTGAGATTACCGGCGGCTCCCGTACGGTCAACGTCGACACCCTTTTCCCCAATCATCAAGGCAAACCGCTAAACATCCAATACCTCGACCAAGGTATCGAACAGGCAAACCATGTTGCCGGCAACAACGTCAGCATCGATGTTTATCCGCATGATGACGGCACCGCCTCCATCCAACTCAACAACGATGCCCAAAAACATTGGGGCGGCAGCGTCACCATCGACAATAAAGGCAGCAAACCCAATACCACGACACTGCGCAGCAGCCTGAATATCGGCAGCCCGTTGGGATTGAGCGACTCCCTTTATTTAAACGGCTATACCAATCTAAACAACCACGACAGCCATTACAGTCGCGGCGGCAGTATGTTCTACCAAGTACCTTATGGCGCATGGACATTCAGCACTTACGCCGTCGCGTCGCAATCGCAAAGCATCTTAACGCCCAGCGTAACGCGCTATGCCTACCGCTCCAAATCCAAAGCGGCAGGAATCAAAGCGGACCGCGTATTTTCACGCAGTCAAAAACACATTACCTCCGCCTATGCCGGCATCGATTATGTGAAACAGACTGCAAAATTTGCCGACAGCAAACTGGAACTGCAAAGCCCGGAAATCTATTCGGCACAAGTCGGCCTGTCGCATACAACCATCCTGCCAAACGGTATTTGGCTCAACAATATCGGCGTGGAACAAGGGTTTGCGAAAAATACCGAACATACGCCGTTCGACAAGCGCTATACCTCTGTATCCTTGCAAAGCAATTTGATTCAAAACCGCCCATTGGGTAAATGGATCGTGCGCAACCATCACCAAATCGATGCCCAATATAGCCCGCATGATTTGTTTGCCACCAAAGAAATGGACATCGTCGGTTATCAAAATGTACGCGGTTTCCGTTCAACTTCTTTGAGCGCAAACAGCGCAGTCCTGTTAAGCAATACTGTTTATTTCCGCCGCAATACGCCCCACGGCATCTATATCGAGCCTTATCTAGGCGCGGACATTGGCGTTGCCAAAAACAATAACGAAGGTTCGCAACGTGCCATGGGTGTGGTTGCAGGTTTAAATTTAGGCAAGGCGGACAAATGGCAGCTTTCTGCCGACTATGGCAAAGGTTTTGCACGCATGCCCAACCAATCAAACAGCGAAAAACAGGATCATGTGACTGTTTCTTTACGCATTCCATTTTAAAGTTATGTAAATATATATCCTTTTATCCAATATATAAACCGCCCATCTTAACATTATTAATTTTTCATTAATATCAATAAGATGGGTGGTTTATATTTGCATTTGAAATAGTGCACACAAGGCCTTACTGGTGGTATGATTGTAAAAAATTTTATAACAATGTTAATACATTCAAAATTTCCTCAGCAGAAATCCCATACCCGATATGGGATTTCTGATTCAATCTCCATCACGATAAATAAGGATTAAAATCCATGAAAATCGACACTTTATATCAGCCTAAGCTCTCAGCTTCCGGCAAAGTAACTGTCGCCGTGTGCTTTGCATTCCTGGGAAATGCAGCGGTAGCGGCCAATATCGAAGCCATCGGCCAAACTTCGGTACAGCAGCAACACAATGTTGACATCGTCAACATTGCCGCACCGACGGCCCAAGGTCTTTCTCACAACCAATATAACAAGTACAACGTTTCCCAACACGGTGCCGTTTTGAATAACGCCCTGTCTGCCGGTAAATCCCAACTGGCTGGAAACCTGTCTGCCAACAAAAACTTCCAAGGTCAGGCTGCATCTGTGATCTTGAATGAAGTGGTCAGCAAAAACCCTTCCCTGATCTTGGGTCAGCAAGAGATCTTCGGTATTGCCGCAGACTATGTTTTGGCAAACCCTAACGGCATTACCCACAACGGCGGCAGCATCCTGAATGCCAACCGCACATCCTTGGTTGTCGGTACGCCAACCGTTTCAGACGGCACGTTGAAATCTTTCAATATCAGCGACAATGGCAAACAACTGCAAGTAAACGGCAATTTGAGCGGCAACCGCGTAGTTGACCTGCTCGCGCCGCAAGTGGTTGTCGGCAAATCAGCCAACGTTAATGCTGCCGATGCCATCAACGTTTCTTCAGGCAAAAGCAACTTCGACTACAAAACCGCGCAAATCGAAGCATTGGACGCTGCTTCAAATGCGCCGGTGCTTGACGGCCATATCTTCGGCAGTATGCGCGCCGGTACCATCCGTATCCACGCGACCGACAAACGCGCCAAACAAAACATTCAAAATGCTACCATTACCGGCACCCGCTACCTGAATATCGACAGCAAAGGCAACCTGAGCATCCAGTCTGCCAATCTGACCGGCGCACAAATGGAACTGTTTGCCCGCGATACCGACATCAAAGGCACGGTTACCAGCCATTCCGCCAACAAATCTTCCAGCGGCAAAGAAGCGCAAAATGTTCAGCACTTCCGTTCTGACCGCAACAAAACGGAAACCTTTACCGCCAGCAATATCAATGCATCCGAGTCATTGACTTTGAACAATAGCGGCAGCCTCAACCTGAGCGCGGCCAACATCAATGCCGGCGCGCTGACTGCTTCTGCCACAGGCAATATCAATTCTAACGCGGTAAAAACCACCAACCGTACAGAATCCGACCACACTCAAAGCAAAGGCCTTTGGTACAACAACAACCTGAGCTCCTCTGCTGACGAAAGCCTGCATCAAACCAAAATCAATGCCGGTTCTGTCAATATTGCCACCACCGGCAAAGTTCAATTGGATGCGACCGAACTGAACTCGGCTGCTGATGCACGCATTGCCGCCCAACAAGGAATCGTATTAAGCAGCAACAGCGAAACCGACAGCAGCTCGACTTATGTCAGCTTCAAAAATGAAACTGCTGCCCTGAAAACCGGTATCGCTACAAAATCTTCCAAAAACTCTACCGCCCATCAAACCAAAATCTCCGCAGCCGGTGATATCGGTTTGATTTCCGAAGGCGATTTGAGCACTTACGGCGCAAGCATTGCGGCAAACGGCAATGTCGTTACCGATGTCAACAACATCAACTTGGGTACTCAAACCACCATCAACACCAACAGCCTCGACGACCAGAAAAAATACTGGGGCGGCCTGTTCGGCGGTGAAAGCCAAGTTCAAAACAACCGTACCGAAAACCTGCACGGCAGCAGCATTACTGCCAACTCAAACGTAGTTTTGGGTGCAAAAAACGGCGTCAACGTTTACGGCAGTACCGTTGAAGGCCAAGCCGGTACATTCGTCAGCTCCAAAGCAGGCAATGTCGATATTAAAAACGCCACCAGCACCGATACTTCCGCACAAAGCGCGCGTAAAGGTACGATTTTCAATATCACTACCTCTAAAACCAGCAGCAACAGCAGCATTGAAAAAGTAACCGGTTCTACCTTGGTTTCCAATGCCGACCTGACCGTTGTTTCCAACAAAGACATCAATGTGATCGGTTCTGCATTGTTTGCGGCACAAAAACTGCAACTTTCTTCCGCAGGCGATTTGACCATTGATGCTGCCAAAGCGGTAGAAAACAAACAGGTCAACGAGTATTCCATCAAAGGTTACTCTGGCACCGAAACCAATAAAGAAAACGGCAGCGTGACTGCCAAAGCCGGTATCAAATTCACCGATACCCATACCGATACCCATTCTGTCGGCCTGAACGGCAGCATTTTGACCGGTAAAAACACCCAGTTGTCTTCCAACTCAAACATTACCGTCAGCGGCAGCCAAGTCAACGGCGAAGAATCCGTCAACATTTCCGCAGCCAATGACGTCAATATTGTTGCATCCAAAGGCAGCAGCACTGTAACCGAATCCGGCCGCGTAACCGATTTGGGCGTATCTGCCACCGCATACGGAAAAAATAATGCCGCAGGCGTCGGCGTATCTGTCGGCATTACCAGCACCAAAACAGATGCAACGACCGTAACGGACACATCTCATGTATCCAACATCAACACCGGCGGCAACACCACCATCACTGCCAACGGCAATATTAATCAAGAAGGTACCGTGATTAATGCGACCGGCAATGTGATTGAGTCTGCCAAAAACGTTACCCATGCGGCGGCACACAGCAGCGCGAAATCCGATGTGAAACAAAACGGCGGCGGTTTGGTCGTTTCTGCCGGCATCAGCACCAACAAAGGCATCGGCGGTGAAATCACTGCGCAAGGTCAAGGCAACTCTTCGACCCACAATGAATCCACTGCAACCGTCACCACCATCAACGCAGGCAATGCCATCGTTTTGGCAAATGACAAAGTGTCTGATGAAGGTACAAAATACGATGTAACCGGTGCGATCAACATTGACGCAGGTTCATACCACAACACTGCCGCCCACAACACCAGCAACAGCAGCAGCAAACAAGGCGGCGCGTCTTTGACTGTCGGCGCATACACCAAAGACGGTTCAAACGTTGATGTGAATGCCAACCTGAACGTCAACTACGCTGATGAAAACAAAAAAGAATCTACCGCCGTCAAAGGCGATATGAATGCGGCCAATGTTGTCATCAACGCCAAAGACTCTGCTGTAATCGCATCCAACATTACTGCCAACAACAACGTCAACATTACCGCAGGCAACGGCGTAACCTTCACCGAGTCAGCCAATACTGCCTCCAACCAAGGTACAGCCGTTAATGTCGGTATCGGCGCTGGTGCGACAATCAATGTTGAAACCGGTGTGGCCGTTCCTCACGTCAACGGCTCTGTCGGCGTCAACAAAACCGATAACGCTTCTTCTACCGCCGCAGGCGCGAATGTAGCGGCCGGTAACGATATTAAAATCAATGCCAACAACGGCGACGTCAACCTGCACGGTACCAACTTGGTATCCAACAACTCCGTTGAAGTAGAAGGCAACAAAGTCAATACTTCCGGCGCGATCAGCAGCGTTAACGAAAAAAATCTGACCGTCAATGTCAACGGCAGCTACGCTTCAGGCAAACCAAACGGCGGCATCAACGCCAAAGGTAAAAACGACGCCAACGTAACCAATACGGCAAACGTCATCCAAAGCGACAATGTTGTTATTACTACCGGCTCTCCAACCGGTTTGAGCGTCAACAATACGGCCATCAACGGTAATAATGTTGTGCACTACTATGACAACACTAAAGCTTCTGCGGCGAACCGTTATACCTATCGTCCTCGCCAACCAAGCTACGCCAAACGCCGTTTGCGTTACTAAGATGCGCTATTGAAGTCATTGAATAGCCATTAAGACATGCCGTCTGAAAACAGAAAGTTTTCAGACGGCATTTTTATCATCGATGCAAAACCACACACTATCTCTGTTATGATAATGCCTCGCTAATATTATTCCGTTCCAACCATGTCTTCCGCCCTTCCTTTTGACGCGCTCACCCTTTCCATCGACGGCACCAACCTCATCGAAGCCTCCGCCGGTACGGGTAAAACCTACGGCATTGCCGCGCTCTTTACCCGACTGATTGTTTTAGAAAAAAAAGACATCGAGAAAATTCTGGTCGTTACCTTTACCAAAGCGGCGACAGCAGAACTGAAAACCCGTTTGCGCGCGCGTTTAGACGAAGTGTTGCAGGTTTTGAACGAA
The DNA here is from genome assembly GCF_001815375.1 of Neisseria sp. HMSC065C04. Taxonomy (NCBI): domain Bacteria; kingdom Pseudomonadati; phylum Pseudomonadota; class Betaproteobacteria; order Neisseriales; family Neisseriaceae; genus Neisseria; species Neisseria sp. HMSC065C04. The sequence continues at coordinate 165,058 of NZ_KV820419.1, read as the reverse complement.
ATCCAAACCCTGGGCGGCAAGCCAGAACATATTTCAGACGGCCTGAACAAATATTACGAAAAAGAGAAAAAATCCCCCGATGACTTTCTCAATCGCTTGATTCCTTTGGCTTTAGGTGAGCAAAACGGACAGGAAAGCTGCCATCGCCTGATTCTCCGCCTCAAAGCCGCGCTGAGCCAGTTTGACAACGCATCGATTTACACCATACACGGCTTCTGTCAGCGCGTCTTGCGCGATTACGCGTTTTTGTGCGGCGCACCTTTGGATGTCGAGCTGTCGGACGACTCGCGCGAAAGGCTGCTGATTCCAGCGCAGGACTTTTGGCGGCAGAAAGTGGCAACCGATACCACATTGGCACAATTGGTTTTTGACCGGAAATGCACGCCCGAAGAAATGCTTGCCGAAATCAAAAGCTACACCGGCCGCCCCTATCTGAAATTCAGACGGCCTGAAGGCGATTTGCAAGAAGCCCAAGCCAAGCTTCAAGAAACATGGGAAAAAATTTGCGGCCAATTGGAAGACTTGGAAAAAGCGTTTTGGGCAATTTTTCCCAAACTTAACGGCCAAACCTACAAAAGAAAAACCTTTGAAAATGTTTTTACCGATTTAAAAACAAATGCCGAATCCAACCGTCTGCCCCGCCTAAGCAAACAAACGCTGGAAAAATTAAGCCTCTTCAATATCGACACGCTCAACAGCAAACTGAAAAAAGAATATAAAGCCGATGCCGATGCGCTGGAAATTATTCAGCTGCAAGCCTTGGCTAATCTTGGTCGTGATTTGCAGGCAATGAAAAGCGCGGAAGAAGCAGTCTTCATCTGCCTGCAACTCGACCTACTTTCCTACATCAACCAATCCATTGCCGAACAAAAAAAATCACGCCGCGAGCGCGTGTTTGATGATTTGCTGCTGGATGTCCATCAGGCATTGACCACCAATGAACACGGCAACGCATTGGCAAAAGCGGCGGCGGCAAACTGGGAAATCGCGCTGATTGACGAATTCCAAGATACCGACCCGTTGCAGTACGAAATTTTCCGCCAAATTTTTATCGAACAAGGCTGCCCGCTGTTTCTCGTTGGCGACCCCAAACAGGCGATCTACAGCTTTCGCGGTGCGGACATTTACGCCTATCTGCAAGCCGCGCAAGATGCGGACAGGCATTACACCCTCGCCGTCAACTACCGCAGCCATGCCAAGCTGATCAACGGCATCAGCGCTTTGTTCAAACAAAAAAAACACCCCTTTGTATTGGAAAACATCGATTACAGCGAGGTCTCCGCCAGCCGCGCCGAAAGCCGGCTGGCGCCACACCGTCCTGCCATCCAAGTACGCTGGCTCAATACGGACGATCAAACCGGCAAAGAGATTTTGCGCGGCCGTGCCGCCGAATATTGCGCCGATGAAATTGCCTTTACGCTCAATGAAGCAGCCGAAGGCCGTCTGAATTTCAAAGGCCGCGCGTTGGAATCCGGCGACATTGCCGTTTTGGTCCGCACCAACAACGAAGCGGCGATGATTGCCGGAAAACTGAAACAGCGCCGTATCCAAAGCGTGTTGCTGTCGCGCCAGTCCGTTTTCGATTCCGCCGAGGCAGACTCGCTGTCCGCGCTGATCGGCTTTTGGCTTAACCCAAGGCAAACCGACTGGCTGCGCTTTGTCTTGACCGGCGTTTTGTTCGGCTATACCGCCAAAGAGATTTACGAACTCAACCACAACGAACATCAGCTGCTCAAATGGCTGGAGTCATCAGCCGAGGCCATGGAAAAATGGCGGAAAGGCGGCATTTTTGCCGCCGTGCAGCAGTTTGCCGCCCGACATGACATCGAAACACGCCTGCTCAAGGGCGGCAACGAACGCAGCCTGACCAATTACTACCAAATTTTGGAGCTGTTGGCCGAAGAAGACAGCCAAAGCCGCAACCCTGCCGCCCTACATAAATGGTTAAACGAGCAAATCAGCCGCGCGCGCAGCGGCCATTTCCCGTCAGACGCGCAGACCATCCGTCTTGAAAGCGACGAGAAACTGGTCAAAATCGTTACCATGCACGCGTCGAAAGGTTTGCAATATCCTTTGGTTTACTGCCCCTTCGCGTGGGATACCAAAGACAATTCCAAAGAAAACTGGAAAATCCTACATACCGAAAACCACGAAACCGAGCTGCTGGCAAAATCGCAAACCTCGGAAGCAGAACTAAGCCACCTTGCCGACGAAAAGACGGCGGAAGATTTACGCCTGCTTTATGTCGCCCTTACCCGCGCCGAAGAACAGCTCAACATCTACGCCGCCGCCAACAAAAACTGTACGCCGAACAATCCTTTTGCCTATCTGCTCGAAGGTTTGCCAGAGGCCGGCCGCGAAAGCGTCAGCCAAAGCTATCAAAGCGCGACAGATGTTGTAGAAATGCTCAAAACCAACTGGCAACGTTTCATCACAAACGCGCCCGAAAATACGGAATTCACCTTCACGGAAGAAGCCCCGCCGGAAACCGTCTACCAATACAGCCGCCAGCAAGACCAAGCCTTGAGTGCACATAGCATTAAACGCCGCGATTTTGACTTTATCCGCCACACCAGCTTTACCGGTTTGAGCAGGCATACCAAGTCAACCGATGAGCAACACGAGCCTTTGCAACCTGCCATCGATCCGGCAGAAAGCGCAGACCGTGCCATGCCGTCTGAAAACCTGCCGTCCCCGCTTTCAGACGGCCTCGATATCCATCATTTCCCCCGCGGCACCAATGCCGGCGTATGTTTGCATGAAATGTTGGAAAAACTCGACTTCGCCGCCTCTGCCGAGAGCCAATCCGAAATGATTGCCGAAGTGTTGCAACGCCACAGCTTTGAAGACAAATGGCTGCCGACGGTAAGCGCCATGCTCGACACCTGCCGCCTGACGCCTTTAATCAGTGAAAGCCTGTCGCAGATTCCGCCGACCCGACGCCTGCCCGAAATGGGGTTCACCCTGTACATGGACGATTTCAAACTGGACGACTTGCGCCGTTGGTTTGCCTCAAGCGAAGCAAACCTGCCGCCCGAATGCGTCCAAGCCGCGCAACTGCTTGATTTCCATGATTTACAAGGCTATTTAAACGGTTTTATCGATATGGTTTGCCAAGATTCAGACGGCCATGTCGTTTTAATCGACTACAAATCCAACCATTTGGGCAACAATGCAAGCGCCTACACGCAACAGGCGATGAACGAAGCCGTGGCGCATCATCACTACTACCTGCAAGCCCTGATCTACGCCGTTGCCATCGCGCGCTACTACGCCCTGCGCGGCAAGCCCTTACCCAAAATCGCCATCCGCTACCTCTTCCTGCGCGGCATGGACGGCTCGGATCAAGGAATCTGGAAATGGGACATCGATACCGCCCTGCTTTCCACTTTCGTTGAGCGGAAAATAAATTCCTGATAAATCAATTGTTAAAATATCAAAAAGGCCGTCTGAAACGTTTTCAGACGGCCTTTGATTATTTGTGCAAACCGCATTCCTTACTGTCTTTGCTTTCCCACCACCATCGTCCGGCGCGGATATTTTCGCCCAGCTTGACCGGACGCGTGCAAGGTTCGCACCCGATACTGGGATAGCCCTGATGATACAGCGCATTAAGTGGAACTTGGTGCTCGTGCGCATATGCCCAAACGTCCTGCTCTTCCCAATCGAAAATAGGATTGAATTTGGCGATGTTGCGGCCTGTATCCCGCTCTTCAAAATTCAATTCGCTGCGCGTTTCGGACTGGCTGCGGCGTTGTCCGGTCAGCCAGGCAGGCGCGTTGTGCAAAGCGCGGTTGAGCGGTTCGATTTTGCGGATATGGCAGCAACGGCGGCGCAACTCGACGCTGTCGTACATGGCGGTTGAGCCGAATTCCGCTTCAAATTCATCGGCGGTTTGCCGGTTGGGATAAAACACTTCCAATTCGGTTTGATAACGCGCATTGGTTTCGGCAATCAGCGCGGCGGTCTCGGGATTGAGTTTGCCCGTATTGAGCGTAATGATGCGGATGGGCAGTTTCAGACGGCAAACGGCATCGGTAATGACCATATCTTCAACCGCAAGGCTGGATGCGAACACGGCTTGCGGATAGCGCGCGGCAATGTCTTGCAAACGGTGCTCCAAAGCGGCCGCCAACTCAAGCAGGCGGTGGCGTTCGGCATCATTGGTTTCAGGGATTTTCCAAAATTGAGGACGGAATAAAGACATGGCTGGTTGTTCCTAATAATTTTCAGACGGCCTGTTGAAACGGCTGCCGATATGGTTATGGAACGATATTGTCCTGCGCCCTATCTTCAAACGGAAAGAATGCTTTTCTATTTCTTTATAACCAAAGCGTCTGCTGCTGGTTTTTCGGCAGCAAATGACTCACACCGATGCCGATCAGGCGGAAGGCGTCTTCGCGTTGCGGCGGTATGCGTTGCAGCAAAGTATGCGCCGCCTGAAGCAGCGAGGCACTGTCGGGCAGGACGGAAGAATACGTCAGCGAACGCGTAATAATGCGGAAATCGTGGGTTTTGAGTTTGAGGGTAACGCCTTTGGCTTCGACGTTTTTGCGCTCAATCTGCCGCCAAAGGTCTTCGGCAAGGTGCGGCAAATGGCTGGAAGCCTGCTCTAAAGACAAATCTTCGGGCAAAGTGATTTCGGTTGAGATTTGCAGGCGTTCGCGTTCGGCTTTGACCGGCCGCTCGTCGATACCGCGTGCCAAATCATAAAGGCGGTAGCCGTAGCGGCCGAAATGGTTTAAAAGTTCGCCGCGCTCAAAACGGTGCAAATCGCCGGCAGTCTGCATACCGAGGGCGTTCATTTTTTTCAGCGTAACTTTGCCGACACCGGGAATCTTACCCAACGGCAAGCTCTCCAAAAACGCCATGATTTTGGGTGGCGGCAATACAAACTGTCCGTTTGGCTTGCGCCAGTCGGAAGCGATTTTGGCCAAAAACTTATTGGGCGCGATGCCTGCAGAGGCCGTCAAACCGGTTTCTTCAAAAATTTCGGCGCGAATGCGTTTGGCCACCTCGCTGGCGTACGGGATATTTTTAAAATTTCGGGTAACATCCAAATAGGCTTCGTCCAAAGACAAAGGCTCGATCAAATCGGTATAACGCCGAAACACGGCATGAATCTGCGCCGACACTTGGCGATACAAATCGAAATGCGGCGGCACAAACACCGCCTGCGGACACAGCCTTTTTGCCGTCGCCACCGACATGGCCGAGTGCAAACCGAATTTGCGCGCTTCATAAGACGCGGCACAAATGACCGAGCGCGCACCGTCCCATGCCACAACGACGGGCAGCCCTTTCAAATGCGGCTGCTCGCGCAGTTCTACCGAAGCGTAGAATGCGTCCATATCGATATGGATGATTTTGCGTTGGGACATGGGAAAAGGTGGATAAGGAAAAGGCTTATTGTAACAAAAGGCCGTCTGAAATTTCAGACGGCCTCTATGTTCAAACCTTATTTTTTACCGGAAAGCTGATCAAACAATCCGCCGTCGGCAAAGAATTTTTTCATGATGTCCGACCAAGCGCCGAACTTCTCATTCGGATTGAAGGTTTCAATATCGGGGAAGTCGGCTTTGTGTTTGGCCAACACTTCGGTATTGCGCGGACGCAGATAAAGATTGGCGGCCAACTCTTGAGCCGGTTCGCTCCAGAGGTTTTGCAGATAGGCTTCGGCAGCGGAGCGTGTGCCTTTTTTGTCGACTACGCTGTCCACGACGGCAACCGGTGCTTCGGAAAGAATGGTGTAGCTCGGATAGACGATTTCAAACTGGTCTTGGGTCAGCTTTTTGCTGACGTAGTTGGCCTCATTTTCAAAGGTAACCAAGACATCGCCGATATTGCGTTGACTGAAGGTCGTCGTTGCCGCGCGACCGCCGTTTTCAAATACAGGCGTGTTTTTCAGCAATGCGGCCACAAAATCTTTGGTTTTGCCTTCATCGCCGTTATTCACTTTCAAACCATAACCATACGCACCCAAAAAGGCGTAGCGGCCGTTGCCGGTGGTTTTCGGGTTCGCCAAAACGATTTGCACGCCGTCTTTGGCCAAATCGCCCCAGTCTTGGATGTGTTTTGGATTGCCTTTGCGTACCAAGAAAACGACGTTACTGGTATAAGGCACGGCATTGTCCGGCAGACGGGTGTTCCAATCGGCTTTGACCAAACCTTTTTTCACCAAAAGCTCGATATCGGAAGTCTGGTTCATGGTCACCACATCGGCAGCCAAACCATTGGCGACAGCCAAAGCCTGCTTGCTGGAGCCACCGTGCGACTGTTGGACTTCAACCGTTGCACCGCCGTTTTTCGCAGCATATTCTTTAACAAACAAAGGATTGTATTCTTTATAAAAATCTCGTGCGACATCATAAGAGACGTTCAACAGCTTCACATTACCGCCCTTGCCTGCGGAAGCTGCATTGTCGGCAGATTGTTCGTTTTTGGGAGAGCAGGCACTCAACGCCAGCGCGGCGGTCAATGCGGCAAAAGAAAGGGTACGGATATTCATGGTCGGCTCCTATTAAAAGTATGGCGATACTTTATCGGGATCGGAGGCAAACGGGAAATAATGTTTGCTTTTGGGTTTATCAGTTTTGGTTATATAAACTAAGGCCGTCTGAAATCAAAAAATAATTACTTATAACTATAAAATCTAAACCATATTATTTACAAAGTTAATAAAAAAGAGTACCGTTCGTATTCGCCGAATCATTAGGCGTTTTGTTCAATAATAGAAAGATGGAGTGTAGAAACGATGAAACAATGGATGCTTTTAGGATTGCTGGGATTGGGCGCAGTGGCGCAGGCGCACGATGTTTGGGTGGCTGCACCGACACATCAGCCTGCCGGCCAAATCCTGCATGCGGATTTGGGTTACAGCCATGACTTCCCCAATGTCGAAAAAATCGCCGACGACCGCGTACATATTTTCAAACCGCTGCAATTGACCGGTAGCTCAAAGAAAACCGTTGATTTGGTAAATAAAGGCGAAAACTATCAATACGTTTCCAAAGCCGCCCTGCCTGAAGGCTCCTACTGGGTCAGCGCAACCTACAAACCGACTTTCTGGTCGAAAAACCAAGACGGCTGGAAACAGCAAACCTTGAAACAGCTGGCCGGTGCCACCTATTGCGAACAATCGCAAATGTTCGGCAAGAGTTTCGTCCAAGTGGGCAACGGCGCAGTTGATGAAGCGGTATTGACCCGCCCTATCGGCCAAGAGCTGGAACTGGTTCCGCTGAAAAATCCGAACGAAGTCAAAGCCGGCGGTATTTTGCCGGTCAAAGTCCTGTACAAAGGCGAGCCTTTGGTTAAAGCCACCGTTACCGCCAGCTCGGACACTTTGGCGGAAATGGACTTGGAATCGACCCATGACCACCGCGAACCTCAAGGCTTCTCCGGCAAAACCGATAAAAACGGCGTGGTCAATGTGATTACGCTGATTGACGGTTTGTGGAAAATCAAAGTCGTGAACGAGACCGATTACGGCGATAAAAGCGTATGTCAGAAAGACAATACTTACGCAACGCTGATTGTGCCTGTTGGTACCAAACGCGCAGCCGCACGCCATGCCCACCATCATCATTAACAACCATTAAAAAAGGCCGTCTGAACTTTCAGACGGCCTTCATTTATTCTAATTCATAACCCAAATTTCTAAAAAAACGGGAGAATGTTTCCAACTCATCACCATTTAATTGGGTAAAACGGATACGGTTGCAGCTGGTCAAGACCACACTTCCCATCCAGTGCGCCCCAAAGACGCGCTCTAAAGGGACATTCCTCATTCGATTGATAAACGGTACTTCTGAAGAAAATTGTGTAGCAATATTCGGAGGCGCGAATTTCAAACCCAAGTCCTGCAATCTATAACGGTGTTGCGCCGTCAAAAACATATCTTCGTGGTGCAGACGCACCAGCCATTCCATACCGGCAATTTTTCCGTCTTCCGGCGGCAAAGGCGGCTGGATTTCTACATTTAAGCCCAGCTGTCGCGGCATGGTTAAAAGCCGCTTGCTGCGCAGGCTGAAACCACCGTTCTGTGGCTCGTCCAAATTCGGGGAGTTCTGAATCAGATGCTGTTTGGCCAAATATTGGTCGGTTCCCTTCAGGAAAAACTGCCCGTCTGCTTCGGTTTCCAACAAAATCGGCAAAGGTGCGCCGATATAATCATATTCCCGATAGGCATCCTGCCAGTTTTGACCGTTTAACACCCAGCCGTCATTTTGAACAATCAAACAATAATCGGTTTCGATGTAATACATCAGTTGGTACAAAACAAACAGATTGTATTCCAGATAACCGAATGGCCGGCAAAGCTGATGTCGGATATTTTTCGGCAAACCTTGCGGACAGCTCGGGCTGATCAGCAATCCACGGCTGCCGGGCAATTCGGCACAGCTGCGGATAATGGCATACATCGTGCCCTCGGTATAAGAATCTGCGCCGGTAATACCAACCACGGTAATATCAGTAAAACTCATTATATATTTCCCCTGTTTCAGACGGCCTTTAAGTTATTTACGACGCCTTGTTGCAGATATCTTTCAAACGATACAAGGCATCCAAGGCTTCGCGCGGCGTGAGGTTGTCTGGCTGAATTTGCACTAACGCCTCAGCCAATTCATTGGTCTGCAAATTATCGACAGGTTCAATTTCTTGTTCTTTCCCTTCCTCATCTTCCCTATTTTCAGACCGCATCGCGCTGAAAATATCCAACTGTGGACGGTTGGCGGCGGCTTGGTTTTCCAAATCGTTTAAATGCTTTTGAGCCGCTTTCAAAGCGCGGTTGGGCAGGCCTGCGAGTTTGGCAACGGCGATACCGTAGCTTTTGCTGGCAGGGCCTGGCTCGATGTGGTGGAGGAAGACAATGTCCTGCCCTTGCTCAAGCGCGGAGAGGTGCATATTGACTGCCGTTGCGTGGGCTTCGGGCAATTTGGTCAGCTCGAAATAGTGGGTGGCAAAGAGGCTGAAGGATTTGTTTTTTTGCAGCAAATGTTCGGCGATGGCTTGGGCAAGGGCGAGGCCGTCAAAAGTCGAAGTTCCGCGACCGACTTCGTCCATGAGGACGAGGGATTGCTCGGTGGCGTGGTGGAGGATGTAGGCGGTTTCGCTCATTTCGACCATAAAGGTGGAGCGGTTGGAAGCTAGGTCGTCCGATGCGCCGATACGGGTAAAGATTTGGTCGATGGGGCCGATTTGGGCTGAATCGGCAGGCACGAAGCTGCCGGTGTGCGCCATGAGAACGATGTGGGCGACTTGGCGCATGTAAGTGGATTTACCGCCCATGTTGGGGCCGGTCAGGAGCATGAGACGGTGTTTGTGGTCGAGTCGGGTGTGGTTGGCGGTGAAGTGGCGCACTTGTTGCTCAACGACGGGATGGCGGCCGTTTTCGATATGTATGACCGGATAGTCGGCAAACTCGGGGCAGACGAAGCCGCGTTCGGCCGCAATCGCGGCAAACGTAGAAAGTACGTCGAGTGCAGCGGCGGCTTTGGCTGCTTTTTGAAGCTGCGGCAAGGCCGTCTGAACTTCTTTCAGCAGGGCTTCAAACAGGCGTTTTTCCAATGCCAATGCCTGCTCTTGCGCGGTCAGGACCTTATCTTCGAAGGTTTTGAGTTCGGGGGTGATGAAGCGTTCAGCGTTTTTCAGGGTCTGGCGGCGTTGGTAGTCGGCGGGGGCTTGTCCGGCCTGGACTTTGGAAAGCTCGATGTAGAAGCCGTGGACGCGGTTGAACTCGACTTTGAGGGTGGAGAGGCCGGTGCGTTCGCGTTCGCGCGCTTCGAGGTCGAGCAGGAATTCGTCGCCGTGGTTTTGGATGTGGCGCAACTCGTCGAGTTCTGCGCAATAGCCTTGGTTGATGACGCCGCCGTCTTTGAGCCAGACGGCGGGTTCGGGCATCACGGCGGCTTTGAGGGTTTCGGCGACGGGCAGGGTTTCGGGGAAAACGGCTTTGAGGGTTTCTAAGAGACTGCTGCCCTCGGCGGACAGTTCGATTTCATTCAGGGCAAACAGGCTGTCGCGCAAGGCGGCAAGGTCGCGCGGGCGGGCGTTGCCGACGGCGATGCGGGCGGCGATGCGTTCGATGTCCGCGATGTTTTTCAGACGGCCTTGCAGGGTTTCGTATTGCGAACCCAGCGCGGCAACGGCTTCTTGGCGGGCGCGGATGTGGGCGCGGCTGCGTAAGGGGTGGTGCAGCCAGAGTGCCAAGAGGCGGCTGCCCATGTGGGTGGCGCAGCCGTCGAGTATGGAAAACAGGGTCGGCGATTTTTTGCCGGAGAGGGTTTGCGTGATTTCGAGATTGCGGCGCGTGGCGGCGTCCATGCCGATATATTGGCTGTCGGTTTCGAGCGAAATGCCGTCTAAGTGTTGCGGCATCAGGTTTTGCGTCAGGCGGATGTAGTTCAGCAGCGCGCCCGCCGCGCCGACGGCGGCTTCGTGTTCCTTGCCGTCCAAACCGAAGCCGTGCAGGTCTTGGCAGCCGAAGTATTCGGTCAACAATTTCGCGCCTGCATCGGCGGCAAACTGCCACGAGTTCAGGCGCGTGATGTTGGCAGAAGTTGCATGAAAACCGTCAGGCAGGCTTTTGCCTTCGGGCAACAGGATTTCCGCCGCCTGCAAACGCGCCAGCTCGTCGGCGAGTTTGTCCGCCGTCGTCAGCTTGGTTTTGAATTCGCCGCTTTGCAAAGATGCCCACGCGATGGCGACGTGTTTTTTATCCGCGTTCACCGCCGCGATGCGGTTGGTTTCCTTGTCTTCCAAAAACGCCGCGTCGGTCAGTGTGCCGGGCGTCACAATGCGCACGACTTTGCGCTCCACCGGCCCTTTGCCCGTGCCGACTTCGCCCACCTGCTCGCACACCGCCACGCTTTTGCCCATCTTCACCAGTCGCGCCAGATACTGCTCCGCCGCATGAAACGGCACGCCCGCCATCTTAATCGGTACGCCGTCCATCTGCCCGCGCGTGGTCAGGGTGATGTCCAACAGCTTTGCCGCCTCCACTGCGTCATCCAAAAACAACTCGTAAAAATCGCCCATGCGGTAAAACACCAGCTTGTCGGCGTGTTGCGATTTGATGGCGAGATACTGCTGCATCATCGGGGAAACGGTGGGTTTGGACATGGAAAAGCCTTAGAAACGCAAAAGCGTTATTGTAACAAAAGGCCGTCTGAAAAACAGGTTTCAGACGGCCTTTAACAGCAGCTTGGTTTTAAGCCAAAGCCACTTCCAAATTATCAATCAGGCGCGTGGCACCCAAACGGGCAGCGGCAAGCACCACCAATTCTTTATCGCCAACATGAGCTACTGCCAAGCTCTGTGCATGGCGGATTTCAACATAATCAACCACCCAGCCGGCATCGGTCAAACGGCGGATACATTCGGCCTCAAGCTGGGCGTAATTAAGATTGCCGTTTTTCAGGGCAGTGGCAATGTTTTGCAACTCTTGATAGAGGCGCGGTGCTTCTGCGCGCTCTGCTTCGCTCAAATATTGGTTGCGGCTGGAAAGTGCCAGGCCGTCTGAAGCGCGGCCGGTATCAACCGGGACGATTTCGATATTGAAATTCAAGTCTTCGACAAAGCCTTTGATAATCGCCAGCTGCTGATAGTCTTTTTTACCGAAACAGGCGGTATCGGGTTGAACGATGTTGAACAACTTGGTCACAACGGTCGCAACGCCGCGGAAATGGCCCGGGCGGAATTTGCCGCACAATTCGTTTTGCAGGTGCGGAGGCTCGACATTGAAACGCTGTTCCACATTCGGATACAGCTCTTTTTCATCAGGCGCAAACACGACGGCAACGCCCTCTCCTGCCAATTTGTCGGCATCTTGTTGCAAAGTGCGCGGATATTTGTCGAAATCCTCGCCTTGTCCGAATTGCAGGCGGTTGACAAAAATGCTGACCACAACGTTATCGGCACGTTTTTTTGCTTCGCGCACCAGCGCAAGATGGCCCTCGTGCAGATTGCCCATAGTCGGTACAAATGCCACTTTTCCGGCAGTTTTGCGCCACTCGCGCAATTCTTTAATCGTATGAATGATTTGCATGGTTTGAAAAATCCTTTATCTTTTCCGCCGTTTTATCAACGGAAATCACGCGCCGATTATACGCTTTTATTCATTAAAAAGGCCGTCTGAAATAAGTTTCAGACGGCCTGGTTTTTATTTTATCCGGCAAATGTATGTTCGACAGATGGGAACGTTTTTGCTTTGACTTCGTCCACATAAGCTTTGACCGCAGCTTGAACGCTGTCTTTGCCCTGCATAAAGTTCTTCACGAATTTGGCGGTTTTACCGGGGAAAATGCCGAGCATATCGTGCATCACCAAAACCTGACCGTCGCAATCCACGCCTGCGCCAATACCGATGGTCGGGCAAGAAACGGTTTCGGTCACTTTTTTCGCCAACTCCGCAGGAACGCATTCCATCAATACGATTGCCGCACCTGCCGCATCATGCGCTTTGGCGTCGTTGAGCAACGCTTCCGCCTTATCGCCTCGGCCTTGAACTTTATAGCCGCCGAATGCAAACACGGATTGCGGGGTCAGGCCGATGTGGGCGCAAACAGGGATACCGCGCATTTGCAGAAATTCAGTGGTCTCCGCCATCCAGACACCGCCTTCGAGCTTGACCATATGCGCGCCGGCCGCCATCAACTCTGCCGCCGCCGCAAATGCCTGCTCTTTGCTCTGCTGATATGCGCCAAATGGCAAATCACTGACAATCATGGCATTTTTAGTGCCACGAGCCACGCATTCAGTGTGGTAGCACATATCCTGCAAGCTCACTGGCAAAGTGGACTGACGACCTTGCACCGCCATACCCAAAGAATCACCGACCAGCAATACATCTACGCCGGCATTGTCCATCAGCGCGGCAAAGCTGGATTCATAAGCGGTCAGCATGGCGATTTTTTCGCCCTCTGCTTTCATTTTTTGCAAAGTGTTTACGGTAATCATGGTGTTTTGTGTGTTCCGCCCGACGGGCAGCCCTTTGTTGTAATGGAAACGCGGTATTATAAGGTCTGCTTTTAAAATATCAAAGCATAAGCAAAAAGCCCGACTGCTTTCACAATCGGGCTTTTAATTGGTGCCGGCACCAAGAGTCGAACTCGGGACCCCCTGATTACAAGTCAGGTGCTCTACCAACTGAGCTATACCGGCCTACTGAAATGCCTTGCGGCACCATCAGTCTTTAACTGGTGCCGGCACCAAGAGTCGAACTCGGGACCCCCTGATTACAAGTCAGGTGCTCTACCAACTGAGCTATACCGGCAAAGAAGTCGGAATTATGCCGATAAGTTCCCATTTTGGCAAGCATTTTAAAACAAAGTTACTCACGAAATTATAAAAACCAATGATTTTAAAGAAAATTAAATAAATACCTTACCTCTCAATTCAACACGCTCAAAGGCCGTCTGAAAACCGCTCCAGCACAAAACATCATTGTTTCTGTTAAAATAACGCCTTTTACATCTTTCGTCTGCACCCATGCCACCCCGCCATCCTTACCGCCGCCTGCGCCCAGCTAAATCCCATCTGCCCGAAGTCGGCATTTCCGAAGAAGGCAATATCCGTTCCCTCCACTTGGGCAGCGACACCATTCAAAGCTCCATGAATGTCGATCATCCGTCCAAGCTTGTGTTGTCGTACAGCCGCGCCATGATGGGTTGGCTGCTGTTTGCAGAAACCCCGCCCAAACACATCACCCAAATCGGCTTGGGCGGCGGCTCGTTTGCCCGTTGGATAGACAGCTATCTGCCCCACACCAAGCAAACCGCCATTGACATCAATCCGCAAGTCATCGCCGTGGCGCGCAGCCTGTTTGAATTGCCGCACGAAGGCGAAAATTTTGAAATTATCGAGGCGGATGGCGCGGAATATATTAAAGTGTTCCGCCACAATACCGATGTGATTTTGGTAGATGGTTTTGACGGCGAACAGATTATCGATACTTTGGTGGAAGAGCCCTTCTTCCAAGACTGCCGCAACGCCCTCTCTTCAGACGGCGTATTTGTCACCAACTGGTGGAGCGGCGACCAGCGTTACCAACGCTTTGTCGAACGCCTGCTCAACGTCTTTGACGGCCGCGTGCTCGAGCTGCCTGCTGAGAGCCACGGCAACGTAGCGGTCATGGCGTTCCAAAGTAGCCCTAAAGAACAAAATCTCGACAACCTGAAAAAACGCGCCGAAAAATTAAGCGAAAAATACGGCTTGGACTTCAAACGGATGCTTGCTGATTTGAAAGCCAACAACCAAAACAACGGCAAGAATTTTTATCTGTAAACCGCTTCAGGCCGTCTGAAAAAACAAACAAGGACACACTCATGCTCAAACCCGACATCATTCAAATCCCCGGCCCGGCCGGTTTACTGGAAACCATCTACCTGCCAAGCACACAAGAATCCGCCCGCGGCGTTGCCGTCATCAACCACCCCAATCCCCTGCAAGGCGGCACCAACACCAACAAAGTCATCCAAACCGCCGCCAAAGCCCTCAGCCAACTCGGTTTCCATTGCTACCTGCCCAATTTGCGCGGCGTAGGCAATAGCGAAGGCGAACACGACTACGGCCGCGGCGAAACGCAAGACTGCATTGCCGTTATCGACTACGCCCGCGCGCAACATCCAGACGCACCGCAATTCGCCCTGGCTGGCTTTTCATTTGGCGGCTACGTTTCCACCTTTGCCGCCCAAGAACGCACGCCTGATTTGCTGTTGCTGATGGGCGCTGCCGTCCATCACTACACCGACCGTCCTGAACCATCCGACGTTCCCGATATCGCCAAAACATTGATGATTCATGGCGCGGAAGACGAAGTCGTCGAAATCAACAAAGCCCTGACATGGGCAGAACCACAAGGCCTGCCAGTTGTAACCATTGCCGGCTCGTCCCACTTCTTCCACGGCAAACTCATCGTTTTACGCGATACGATTACACGGTTTGCACCGGCTTTATTAGGCTAAAATCCGGCTACAAAATAAAACAAGGCCGTCTGAAAGCTTTTTCAGACGGCCTTGTTTGTATGAAACCTTATTATCAAATATCAGGCTCAAGTATTCAGAAATCCATCAAGGATTTTCTGCTTAACATATCAATTCTGAGTCAACCAATACTGCAAACCAATCAAAGTCTTACCATCTTTGATTTTATCGTTTGCCAATGCATTGCGCACCTCGTCCTTGCTCATCAGGACGGTTTCTGTAATTTCATCCTCATCATTGCTCAACTCGCTGCCTAAACGCACACCTTGCGCTTGGTAGAGATACATTTTTTCATCGCAAAAACCGACTGCTGTATAAAAGGAGTACAACAGTTTGACGCTGTCGGCAACGTATGGCGTTTCTTCTGCCAACTCACGCAAAGCGCATTCGGCAGGATCTTCATCCGCCACATCCAATTTACCCGCCGGCAATTCCAACGTCGCCTGATCGGCGGCATAACGCCATTGGCGAACCAAAACAACTTTGCCGTCTTCCGTTTCCGCCAACACACACGCAGCACCCGGATGGCGGATCACAACCCGTTGGCTTTCGTTGCCGTTGGGCAGGCGCACCCGATCGCGGCTGATGGTAACAAAAGAACCTTCGTAGATTGGCTCGCTGCTTAATTTAGTTTCTTTCAAATCCATTTTTTACCTCATTTCCAAATTATTAAATATTAAAGGCCGTCTGAAATGCTTTTTCAGACGGCATAGATAAGCCCTATTCCCGAACACGTTCAATTTCAATACCGACCTGCGCCACATCGGGCAAGATACCCGGTTTCACAATACGGACGCGCACTTTGGCCGCACCAAAATCATTCAAAATCAATTGGGCGATATGTTCCGCCAAAGTTTCCAGCAGTAAAAAATCCTGTTCAGCAAGGCTGCGGCGTACGACTTCGCATACTTCGCCATAATGGATGGTATCGCCGATATCGTCGCTCGTGCCGGTACGCTCGGGAACACTGATTTCCAAATCCAAAATCAAAGTCTGTTTACGCTCGCGTTCCCAATCATATACGCCGATTAAAGTATCGGCCTTCATGCCGCACAAAAAGATTTTATCCATTTGCCTGTCCGTTTTTTTGATAGAATATCCGTTCCCATTTTAAGTAAAGCACCCAAAATGTTCAATGTACTCGCCATTATTGCCGCCTATCTTATCGGCTCCCTGTCTTTTGCCGTCATCGTATCAAAATATTACGGCATGGACGATCCGCGCACTTACGGCTCTGGCAACCCCGGCGCCACCAACGTCTTGCGCAGCGGTAAGAAAAAAGCGGCCGCACTGACCCTGCTCGGCGATGCAGTAAAAGGCTTGGTTGCCGTCATCTTGGCACGCTGTCTGCAAGATACTTTAAATTTGTCTGATGCAACGATAGCACTGGTTGCCATCGCCGCATTGGTCGGCCATATGTGGCCAATATTTTTCAATTTTAAAGGCGGCAAAGGCGTAGCCACCGCATTGGGCGTCTTGCTCGCCCTCTCCCCCGCAACCGCCCTGCTCTGTGCCTTGGTTTGGCTGGTCATGGCGTTCGGTTTCAAAGTATCTTCCCTTGCCGCACTGGTCGCCACCGTCTGCGCACCCATCTTCGCCTTCTTCATGATGCCACACGCCTCTTGGGCATGGGCAACCGTATTCATTGCCGCATTGGTGTTGTACCGCCATAAAAGCAATATTCAAAACCTGATTCAAGGCAAAGAAAGCAAAATCGGAGATAAAGCCGGAAAATCTTAAAAGCGTAGATACATTCAAATAAAAGGCCGTCTGAAAGTATATTTTTCAGACGGCCTTTTGTAGTTTCACTTGCTTTATTCACGCATAATCAGTCAATCTTAATATATTCTACCGACAAAATCTCTATAACCTCCTGTCCTTCTGGTGTATCCAAGACAACTTCATCGCCTTCGCGTGCTTTAATCAGGCTGCGTGCCAAAGGTGAAATCCATGAGATTTTGTTTTTAGCGGTATCGATTTCATCTACGCCGACGATTTTGACGGTTTGTTCTCGACCGTCTCCGCGCAGTAAGCCAACGGTTGCGCCGAAGAAAATCTGGTCCGTGGCTTCGCGCGCTTCTGGATCGACGACGACGGCGGCTTCCAAGCGTTTGGTTAGGAAGCGGATACGGCGGTCGATTTCGCGCATGCGGCGTTTGCCGTAAAGATAGTCACCGTTTTCGCTGCGGTCGCCATTGCTTGCCGCCCAGTTAACGATTTGGACGATTTCCGGGCGTTCTTTGTTGACCAGGTGATAAAGTTCGTCTTTCAATGCCTGCCAGCCGGTAGGCGTGATGTAATTTTTGGTTTCGGTACTCATGATGTGTTTAAAACATAATTAAAGGCCATCTGAACGTTAATTTTCAGACGGCCTTTATTGTAAGTCAATTTACTTTATTCTTCATCATCGCTATCGCTGATACTGATGCTGTGTTCCATTTTGCTTGGATGTACTTTCAAGCCACCACAACCTGATTTTTCGGTAGAGAGGCGGTTCAGATACGCTTCGTCGATATCGCCGGTTTGATAAACACCGTTAAAGCATGAGGAATCAAAGGATTCGATTTTTGGATTGAGCGCTTTGACTACTGCCTCCAAGTCTTCTAAGTTTTGGAAGACGATACCGTCCGCGCCAATTTCGGCTGCGATTTCTGCCGCGCTGCGGCCGTTTGCAATCAGTTCTTCACGAGTCGGCATATCGATGCCGTACACATTTGGATAGCGTACTTCAGGAGCGGCAGAAGCAATGTAGACTTTGCGTGCACCTGCCGCGCGTACCATTTCAACGATTTCACGGCTGGTCGTACCGCGCACGATGGAGTCATCCACCAATAAAACGCTTTTGCCGTTAAACTCGGTTTCCATCGGGCTGAGTTTTTGGCGCACTGATTTTTTGCGTGTTGCTTGGCCGGGCATAATAAAGGTGCGGCCGATGTAGCGGTTTTTAATCAGACCTTCGCGGTAAGGTTTTTCGAGATGAACGGCAAGCTCCATCGCGCTGGGTCGGCTGGTATCGGGAATCGGCATCACGACATCGATATCATCGACAGGCAGCTCGCGTTTGATTTTTTCTGCCAAAGATACACCCATATCCATACGGGACTGATAAACGGAAACGCCATCGATGACGGAGTCCGGGCGGGCAAAATAAACATATTCAAAAAGACAAGGGCTTAATTTGGCTTTATCGCTGCATTGACGGGAAATAATCGTGCCGTCAAAACCAATAAATACGGCTTCGCCCGGCTGGATATCGCGTTCCAAATCATAGGCAAGTGCATTAAAGGCAACGGATTCGGAGGCAACGGCATAAGATTTTTTGCCGGATTCATCGGTTTGCGAACCCAAAACCAATGGACGGATACCGAAAGGATCCCGGAAAGCCAGCATGCCGTATCCTGCAATCATGGCTACTACTCCGTATGCGCCGCGCACCAAACGGTGCACTTCGGAAACGGCGTTGAAAATATTGTCGATGGTGAGTTGATAAGGAGCTGTATTTTTAGAGACTTCACGGCGTAATTCGTGCGCGAATACATTGAGTAGGACTTCAGAATCGGAGCTGGTATTAACGTGGCGCAGGTGTTTGTTGCATACGTTTTCATACAGCTCTTCGGTATTGGTCAGATTACCATTGTGTGCCAAAACAATGCCGAATGGGGAGCTGACATAAAACGGCTGAGCCTCTGCGCTGCTGCCCGCATTGCCTGCAGTCGGATAGCGGACATGTGCAATGCCTGCATTACCGACCAAGTCGCGCATATTGCGGGTACGGAACACTTCGCGCACCATGCCTTTGCCCTTGTGCATATGAAATATATTGCCTTCGGCAGTAACAATACCTGCTGCGTCCTGACCACGGTGTTGCAACATCTGCAAACCATCATACAACATCTGATTGACCGGCTCATGACTAACCAAACCTAATACACCACACATATCGTGCTTCTCCGAGTTTGAAGATTAAATGGGTAAGCTGTCATTATAAAATAATTTAGATGAGTTTGCTCGAATTGTTGACAATATGATGTCAAATTTACGCAAATAAAAGCGGATTCAGACGACCCATAGGCCGTCTGAATCCGTCAAACTCAATCATCCAATTCTTCAACTTCAGCTGCTTTACCCGAAAGATGCGGCATTGCGGTATCTTTTCCAGGCAGATAAGGCATCGCAGCATCTGCAAGTGATTCAAAATACGGAATTGTGTGCGAACTTTGCCACTCTTCCGTTTTCGGCAAATCAGTGTGTGAAAAAACCATCACTGCCAGTGTCACCAAAATCACACCTTTCACAGCACCGAATACGCCGCCAAGCAAACGGTTGATGCTTCCTAAACCAACGGCAGACATCAAACTGCTCAACAGCGATCGTGCCAGTTTCTGCAACAGCCATGCCAGAAAAAACACAGCGGCAAAACCCATGGCAACCGCCAAGGAATGCGGTTCAACCGATTTAAAGACCACATCGGCAAACGGCACAGCGAGCGTTCTGGCTACAATAAACGATACCACCCACGCCACCATCGCCCCTGCTTCGGCAATAATACCCCGTGTCAACGAGATAATGATGCAGATGACGATGACAGCGGCAGCCAACAAATCGGCAACAGGCAAATTACTCACTGGTCACCTGACCGGCAATGCCATGTACACGCAATTTGTTTAAATCGCGCTCTGCATCGCGTGCATTTTTATAACTGGCTGATTTCACGCGATACACCTTACCTTTATCGGTCATCACTTCAGTAATGGTTGAATCGATACCTGCGGCTTTCATTTTACGTTGCAGGCTTTGTGCGCGTTCTTTTTCAGCATAACCAGCCTGAATAGCGGCTTTTTTCGCAGGTTTAGCTTCTGCTGTTTCTTTTTCAGCTTTAGGCTTGGCTTTTTCAGACGGCTTCTCGGCAGTTTTTACCTTATCGGCTTTTTCTGCTTTGGCCGTTTCTGGTTTAGCTTTTTCATTTTTTGGTTTTTCAACTTTGGCTTCTGCTTTCTTAGTAGGTTCGGCCTTGTCTTTTACGCTGTCTTTGCTGTTTTTGGCAGATTTACGCTCGGCAATGGCTTTCTCTGCTTTTTCCAATTGTGCCAATTTATTGCGTTCAGCAGCAGCTTCACGCTCTGCTTTTTCAGCACGCGCTTGAAGTGCACGTTTTTTAGCAGCCAATGCGTTTTCTTTTTCATCCGCTTCCTGTTGGGCTTGTGCCTTGCGTGCCGCAGCACGTTGTTCTGCCTGGCGTTGGCGGCGTTCTTCGGCTCGGCGTTCGGCAGCTTCGCGTTTGGCGGCCTCAGCCCGTTGAATACGCTCAGACTCTTCCAAACCTTTAATATTGCCGTCATCCAAAGTATCATTAATCAAAACCAACGGCTCGCCGACATCTTCGGGAGCAGATTCACGGTTTGGCTTCAATACTTCAACCGGCACATTGTCTTCTTCGTCGCCTGCATTTTGCGGTTTATTTGGTGCTTCGGCATCCGCATGACGGGCAGCCTCCTCAGCAGCAGCGACATCCTCTTTATTCGGCTCTAAAACAACGGCCTTGCTGGGTTCATCAGCCGTTTTGACTTGAGTCTGACCGACAGGCGCTTCTTTAAACGGTGAATTTTTATCATCGCCGGAAGTCAGTGCCAGACCGAACAGCATACCCGATGCCACCACCAAGCCGGAGGCCAAGACCAAGCGACGGCGGTTGCGACGTTTGAGTTGTTCGTAACCGTCTAAATCGTATCCGTTTGGAGTTTCTTTTTGTTTATTGTCGGACATGATAATTTCCTCGTTAGTGTTCTTTCAAAACAGCCATTACATCGGCAACAGTATGGAATGAGCCGAAAACAACGATTCTATCATTTTCGGTTGCTTTAGCCAAAGCAGCGCGGTAGGCAGCAGCGACAGTTTCAAAAACATTTACATTGTCGATGCCGTGTTCAGCCAATTTGGCCTGCAAAGCCTCTACCGTCATGCCGCGCGGTACATCTAAAGGAGCGATATTCCACTCGTCAAACTGATCTTTAACGATTTCCAGCACGCCATCAATATCTTTGTCGGACAACATACTGAATACGGCGGTACGTTTTTGGGCAAAGGCAAGATTAATCAGGCTGCGGCGCAAAGCACGGGCTGCGTGCGGATTGTGGCCGACATCCAAAACTACCAGCGGACGGCCGGGCAAAACTTGGAAACGTCCAGGATTCTCAACCAACAGCAAACCGCGTTTAATCGCGCCGATGTCAACCGGCAATTGTTCGTTCAAACATTCCAACACAGTCAATGCGCACGCGGCATTGGACAACTGATAGGCACCGCGCAAAGCAGGAAACGGCAAGGAATTGCGGTTACGGCTTTGGCCGTCTGAAGATTGAGGATGGAAGCGGTAGTTCCACTGTACGCTTTCCATTGACGCAAAATCAAAATCTCGCTGAACCATCAACAGTTTTGAGCCAATTTCTTCTGCGTGTTTGACCAATGATTCAGGCGCAGGATTCTGACCGCACACGGCTGGTTTGCCGCTACGGAACACTCCGGCCTTTTCAAAACCGACCTGCTCGACAGTATCGCCCAAAAATGCCTGATGGTCCAAATCCACGCTGGTAACGACCGAACAGTCGCCATCAAATACATTCACGGCATCCAACCGTCCGCCCAAACCGACTTCCAAAATCATTACATCCACATTTTCATGCATGAAAATATCGACGGCAGCCAAAGCATTAAACTCAAAATACGTCAGCGAAATTTCACCGCGTGCCGCTTCGATGCGCTCAAATGAGGAAACAATCAGGTCGTCTGAAACCGGCTGAGTGTTGATGGCGATTCGTTCGTTGTAACGCAGAAGGTGCGGACTGGTCAGCGTACCGACTTTGAAACCGGCTTCTTTATAAATATGCGACAAATAGGCGCATACGGAGCCTTTGCCATTGGTACCCGCCACCACGACGACAGGACACTGCGGCACCAAATTCATGCGTTTTTTCACTTCTCCCACACGTTCCAAACCCATATCAATCAGGCCGGAACTATGGGCAGTCTCCAAATGAGAAAGCCAGTCTTGTAATGTTTTCATTGTATTGATCGCTTCAAAAGGCCGTCTGAAACAGCCGTTTAATCCATATCTGCCGCAAGTTCTGCTTTGTCTTCTTTTTCCCGACACCAGCGCGCCCATACTTTCAGACGGCGGTAGGCATCGCGGTCGGCCATATCGGGCAAGATGCAGTGTTTGACCATTTTTCCGTCAACATTCCATTGCAAAAACAAAGCGTAAACCGTCAACATACTGCTGTCTTGCAAAACCGCGCTTCTTCCCTCTTCCTCGCCATTCAAGTAAACCGTCGCACGGTATTGGCGGTCTATAATGATTTTTCTGACCGCATTTCGAGTCTGAAAATTAATGCTGCGCCAAGCATAGGCAAAACTGCCGGCCAACGCCGCCAAACCCAGCCACATCATCCAGCCGTAAAACTCGGCAAGACATAAGGCCAACGCCGAAAGGTGTAAGAAGACAATCAGAATTTTCAAAGAACGCGAGGGCTTTAAGGCCGTCTGAAAACTTCGCACAGCTTTACATCATATTGTCGAAAACAGGCGTAATGTTCAATTCCGCCTCTTCCATATCCAAAACCATATCGTGGATTTCGGTATCGAAAAATTCCCAAAAAGCCTTCAGGCTCATGTCTTGCGGCCATTTGCTTTTATCGATGTCCCAGCCGGCCAATTCGGCTTCAAAAATCTGCTGGTAGCGTTCGTCAAAATAAGAAATGACGGATTCGGGTTCGTCAAATTGCGGCACCAAGAATACGGAGCAGTTGGTGCGCAATTGCTCGATGGTCAAATCGGGCATATTCTCATCGGAGGATTTCAACCATTCCAAAAAACGGGCGGTCGGTTTCAACACGACAGCAGTACGGTCAACAAAATACATAATGTTCAACTTTCAAAATCATTCAAACCGATCATGCCGTCTGAAATTTCAGACGGCCTAAGTTTAATGTGTCATCACCTGTTGCAGGAATTGTTTGGCACGCTCGTGTTTCGGATTGGTAAAAAACTCTTCCGGCGTTTCATCTTCCAGAATCTGGCCTTTATCGACAAAAATCACACGGTCGGCGACTTCGCGCGCAAAACCCATCTCATGGGTCACGCACATCATGGTCATGCCGCTTTCCGCCAAGTCTTTCATCACTTTTAATACTTCGCCGACCATTTCAGGGTCAAGCGCGGAAGTCGGCTCGTCAAACAACATCACGCGCGGCTCCATCGCCAAACCGCGTGCAATCGCCACACGCTGCTGCTGACCGCCGGAAAGCTGACCGGGCAGCGCGTCTTTTTTATGCGCCAAGCCGACACGTTCCAAAAGCTCCATCGCTTTCTTTTCCGCCTCTTCACGGCTTTGGTTTTTCACTTTCATCGGAGAAAGAATAATATTTTCCAAGACAGTCAAATGCGGATACAGATTGAACCCTTGGAACACAAAGCCCACTTCTTCACGCACTTTGTTCAAATCGGTTTTCGGATCGGCAACATTGATGCCGTCCACCCAAATCTCACCGCTTTCAATGCGCTCGAGTTGGTTTACCGTACGAATCAGCGTCGATTTGCCACTGCCCGAAGGGCCGCATACAACGACCACTTCGCCTTGTTTGACTTCCAGACTCACGCCGTTGATAACGTGCAAATCTTTAAAATGTTTGTGTACATTTTTGAATTTAATCATTATTTCTTTCCAAACTGCCAAAATTTTCGGGGCTTGAGTTGCACTTGCCACTGCCAAAGCAAAGGAATGGCTGTTTCCAGCCAAAAGCGGCAACTGACTATGCCGCCGGAAATTCCGCCTTGATTGTACCGATTAACTTTAAATTGCTCTTCCCTATCGAGACGATGCCCGGTCAATACCCAAACTGCGCCGATAATTGCCGCTTCAAAACGGTGCCGCTCAGGCGGCATATTCTTACCTGAAAAATACTGCACCAACTCGCGCCACAAATATGAATCACCCAGAACCCCCCATTGAATAGGAGGTTGCTTAAAAATTGCCATCACTGTTTCAGACGGCCTTTTGAACCAGATAATTGCTCAATTCCACATATTTCTCAGCGGCAATGTGTTCTGCCCTGTCCTGCGGATTGATACCGACTGTCTGCAAATCATCATCGCCGGCAAGTTCCTTCAAATTATTGCGTATGGTTTTACGGCGTTGATGGAAAGCCAGTTTTACCAGTTTGGCAAAATGTTCAAAATCTTCCGCTTTACCGATGCGGTGTTTCACCGGAATCATGCGCACGACGGCCGAGTCAACCTTCGGCGCAGGATCAAAGGACTCGGGCGGTACTTCAATCAACATTTCCATATCGAAGAAATATTGCAGCATCACGCCCAGACGGCCATAGTCGTTGGTTTTCGGCTGTGCCACCATACGTTCGACCACTTCTTTTTGCAGCATAAAGTGCATATCGATCACATCGTCTGCCACTTCGCTCAATCGGAACAAAAGCGGCGTGGAAATATTGTACGGCAGGTTGCCGACAATTTTTTTCTTGCCTTCAATGCTGTTGAAATCAAACTGCAATACATCGCCTTCGTGTATCACCAATTTATCTGCAAACGGCAAGGTTTTCAGACGGCGTACGATGTCGCGGTCGATTTCGCAAACATGCAGGCGATTGAGTTTTTTCGCCAAAGGCTCGGTAATGGCTGCCAAGCCCGGGCCGATTTCAATCACGATATCATCGGGCTGCGGTCTGACCGCGTTGACAATATCGCTAATAATCCGCGTATCCTGCAAAAAATTCTGCCCGAAGCGTTTCCGGGCCTTATGTTCTTTCATATCTTTCTTCAAGCAAGCTGTTTAAGGCAGTATTGTAACTGAAACAGGCGTTTTTGTCGGCACGCTTTCAGACAGCATTTGCCTAATTTTAAGCAAACGGCGGCGCTTCCAAACCCAAAGATTTTAGTAGCTGAGCGGTCTCATAAACCGGCAAACCCATCACGCCGGTAAAACTACCCTGCAAATGCTCGACAAATACGCCGCCCAAGCCCTGAATCCCATACGCACCGGCTTTATCCATCGGCTCGCCGCTGGCAACATAAGCTGCAATCTCCTCAGCCGTCAACGTTTTAAAGCGCACTTCGCTCGTCTGCACCACATCATGACGAACGCCTTGCCAGTAAACACATACAGCCGTCAGCACTTGATGCGTCCGTCCGGACAAGCGTTCCAGCATATCGACCGCATCCGCCTCGGATTCCGGCTTGCCCAAAATAGCCGCACCATCCGCCACCGTCGTATCCGCCGTCAATACAGCAAACTCAGGCTCTTGATCATGAGCAGCAAACCATTGCGCCACCGCCGCCTGATTTTTCTCGCCGGCCATACGGCGCACATACTCCAGCGCGGCTTCGCCTTCTTTAGGGGTTTCATCGATATCCGCTGAAAGGCGGTGTACCGTGAAACCCAAATTTTCCAAAATCTCACGACGGCGCGGACTACCTGAAGCCAGATAAATTGCGTTCATTGTATTGAATTTCCTTATTTTGAAATTTTATGCTGGCCGGACAGGCGGACATAATGCGCAGAGGAATACGTCAAAAATGCCTTTTCCTC
This sequence comes from Neisseria sp. HMSC065C04, assembly GCF_001815375.1. Lineage (NCBI taxonomy): Bacteria > Pseudomonadati > Pseudomonadota > Betaproteobacteria > Neisseriales > Neisseriaceae > Neisseria > Neisseria sp. HMSC065C04. The sequence goes on along the minus strand of NZ_KV820419.1, from coordinate 139,483 downwards.
ATCCGTCAGCGGACGCACTTGTTTCACAGGCGATCCGACGTATAAAAAACCGCTTTCTAATCGCTTGCGCGGAGGCACCAAACTGCCCGCGCCTATCATCACATCATCTTCGACAACCGTATCATCCAAAATAATCGAGCCCATACCCACCAACACACGATTCCCAATTCGGCAGCCATGCAGCATGACCTTATGCCCAATCGTCACATCATCACCGATAATCAGAGGCGAACCGTCAGGCTTCGCCGCATTCTTATGTGACACATGCAAAACGCTGCCGTCCTGCACATTGCTGCGCTTGCCGATAGAAATACTGTTCACATCGCCGCGCAATACGGCATAAGGCCAAACGGATACATCTTCCGCCAGCGACACTTCGCCAATCACTACCGAAGTCTCATCTACAAAACAAGACTCATCAACTGACGGCACATAATCCAAAAACGCACGAATAGGGTTTGCCATTTCCAATAATCCTTTTCTCAAAACCAAAACTGATCAGGCCGTCTGAAAACACGGCGTAAAACGATTTTATACTACAACAATACGAAATCAAGCCAGAAAATCATCAAAAGGCCGTCTGAAACAGTTTTCAGACGGCCTTTCATCATAAACCCTTTATCTTGGCTTACGACTATTTATCATTAGCGCCCCAGCTATATTTTATGGAATAATCGCCTTCATTTGATTCTTGGAGAAGCCGATGGACACACGTTCGGGAAATTATGCAGCGCCCCTGCTAGTCGTCGGCTGCATCGTCTTCGGCTTGGGCAGTTTGATCGTCAAATTTGTCGATGTCGGCTCTTACGCCATCGCATTCTGGCGCTTGCTGATTGCCGCCCCTATATTCTTCCTGCTCGGGCGTTTTTTCAGACAAAAAATGCCCACGAAAAGAAAAACGGTCGGCTACGCAATCTTATCCGGCGTTTTTCTCGCATTCGACCTCGCCTTTTGGCACGAAAGCATTCACGCCGTAGGCCCCGGCATTTCCACCTTACTCAACAGCCTGCAGATTTTCTTTTTAGCCGCCATCGGCTTCTTCTTTTATTCAGAACGTCTAAGCACCCTGCAAATTTTAAGTTTGATATTGGCCACCATAGGCGTAGCCTTAATCGGCAGCCCAGAGTTCGGTCATAACGACAATGCCGCATGGGGATTTGTCAGCGGCGTAGTGTCCGGTGCCATGCTGGCTCTGTCTATGGTTTTCGTACGTAAAACCCATGAACAGGAAAAAGTTGGTTTGTTTCCGCTGATGATGATTTTAAGCTTCGGAGGCGCAATAGCGCTGATCATCCCATCGCTGCTATTCGATGCTGCACATCTCTATCCCAAAACTTTAAACGATGTGATTCTAGTCTCCATCTACGGCATCATCATGCAATGCTTCGCTTGGGCATTGATTGCTTACGCCATCCCGCTTTTATCCTTGTCACTAACCGGCCTACTACTGCTCTCCGAACCAGTTGCCGCCATGTTGATCGATTATTTCTGGCTGGATAAACCGATTAACACCGTCCAATGGAGCGGCGCTACTTTGACTTTATTAGCGATTTATTTAGGTTCGTTAAAAGACAAAAAATAGATACAAAAAAGGCCGTCTGAAAAATTTCAGACGGCCT
>NZ_KV820419.1:96454-137764 GCF_001815375.1 Neisseria sp. HMSC065C04 | reverse complement strand
AAAGGCCGTCTGAAAAATTTCAGACGGCCTTTTTGGTATAATGAAATACTTAGACTCAAATCAAATTTAACCGAATTAGTTTAAGTTATATGAATCCATTAAATGATTTTTTAAAATGTTTTTTCAAAATCTATGAATACACGATTTTTAGAATAACTATTAAGCTCACCAATATTACTGTTATTTTTTATATATCGCCAATTCAACCTTGGAGTAACACCCATCACGCTTAATTTATTGTGCCAAATACTTAAATTAGTAATAGTTACATTATCTTTGCGATGACGATCAGTAAAAATATAATGCTTTCCATCAAAACGTTCGTGATAGTGATTGATTATAAGTCTGCTATTCAGGTCTTTACCCCAAGTCTGCCCCCAACCAATATACCCACCTATACGTTTAGAGCTACTACCAGCATAATGTTTTACTTTATCACGAGCATAGTTTAAACCACCTAAAAAATAAGTATCATTGTTTAAAAGGTAAGTAGCACCTACTCCGATTTGATAATCTTTCCCTCGTCGTTCAGTATATGCATAATCTTTTTTTGCTATTGTACTGTTGGCAGACAAACGTAAATTTGGCGTTATCCAATTTGAAATACCTAAATCCACGCCTGCACGTGTGTAATAAGGATGATTTCCATAACGACGTTTTTCTAAAAATGGCATAACATAGCCATCTGTTTTAAAACTTTTATTTTTATAACCCAGGCTTATTCTTACTACTTGATCATCATAAGCATGATTATCCCAATAAGTCACACCATCTATATCACCCGACATAGCTAAGTAATGGTTATCTTTGATATTATCATCACGATTAATAGATAACGAATAATTAAACCCATGTCCTTTTTGCGGCAAATAGTCAGGATTCTTTTCAAATGCTAAATTACCAAATTGAGGAAGATGAATTTCACGTTCTGTTGAAACATTATTGATATTGCTGTCTTGGATATAACTTAGACTACCTGAAATTTGCCATTTCTTTTTCTTCATAGCATCTTCATAAAGTGCGATAGTCGGAAGTACATCTTCAGGAAGCCCCTGCTCCTTGGCCACATTAAATTCATGTTTCGCATTGCGAGTCTGTCTATCCTCATAAAGCATAGCAGCTAAATCTAAACGGACAGTAACAAGATCAGAATTTTGAGCAAGAATAGAACGATAAAGTTTGATAGCCTTTTTATATTTTCCTTCAGATCGCCAAATTGCGCCTTGTGCATAAGCTAATAAAATAGGATCGTGCCCGCTCCATTTGCGATATATAGGCAAGAGCTGCGCTGCTGAAACATAATTTCGCATTTGTAAAGCCTGATTTAATAATGGCTCTGTCAACTCTGGTTGCTTGGATAAATCATCTAATGTCAACGTTTGGCTAGACTCTTCTAGAGAAGTACCGTCATTGTCTGAAAATAATTTACCTTGCTCTGATACTTTAGGAATAGCCATCTCCTGAATTTTTTCTACCTGTCGATCAGCTACAGTTTCAGGATTCGTCATAATTTCAGCAGAAGCCATTGAAGGAACTAACGTTCCCAGTATAAAAATGAATGAATAAGACTTCATAAATCTATTTCTTAAAATTAAAAATTTAAGTAATAATAGTTGAATTAAAATTTTATCTATTGGTATTTTTCATCTTAAAAACAATAAGCAGCAGATGCTAAGCTCCTGCTGCTTATTGTTTAATCAGCGTATTAACGCTTGCCAATAAAACCAATATTATTTTCACCATGGCTGGTCGTAATTTTTAACACACCACCCACTTCTTCAGCATTTGGGCCAGCAAAACGTATGTCACCTTTACCATAAATCACTTTATTTTCACCTGGATTTTGTCCTTTCATCCAAACAGTGATATCGTTAGCAAGTTGTTTGCTTCCCACTAGAGAGACTTTTTGACCTGCAGTTGCAGAAGGCATTCCACTTTCTGTTTTTACATTACCACTAGCGAAATATACATTACGTTTGTCATCTAAGCGACGATTGGTAATCGCTCCATTAAAGGTAACATTATTACTTAAAACAGTATTGTAAGCCATGTTTGGTTCATGGAACTGCGCAGTCATATTCATCACGCCGTCTTGTTTACCGTCTCTGCTAGAATAAGCAACACCTGTATATTTAGCAGATAATCCTTTTTTAGTCTTCATATCATAGACATTGGCAACCATACCATTCTCAGTAATAACTCGGTCAAAAATGCCGATGTTAAACGGAGTATTAACCCCATAAGTACCATCGCCATTTTTATAACGCCATGCAGTTAATGAGAGATATTGTTGGTTAAAACCATTGGCTTGTCCAACATCATAAGTATAAATCGCACGAACTTCATTTACCTTTCCATAGTGCAATGCACTAAACATTTCTGCAATTACACGTTTATTTTGAAATGCGCCTAATGCCTTATTATTATCAATACCGGTATGAATTGAATATAATGACACTTCGGTCATTTGCCCTTTATCAGCTACAATCTTCAACCTACCATCTTTTTGTGTTACAAGAAAATAGCTACCAGCAGGGTAAGTATATTGTTTATCCGCAACCCAACCCAAAGCTTTAAGCGCATCTGCGCGCTCTGGATTTACTTTTGCTGCTTCCGAGCTAACTTTAAATGTAGTAGTTTTATTCAAAGTAAAGCGATATGCATATTCACCATTTTGATTAACATATAATTCGTCATCCGGATTATTATCAAAATAATTATTCAAAGAATGTGCATATTGATAACCCTTACTAGGTTTTGTAGATATGTTCCATATCGGATTACCCTTATCATCTAACTTATATTCTACGTCAGCTAATACACGGCGCCCTTTATCTAAAGAAGTTTTATTATCTGCATTAGTTTCAAAATTATTAAACCATTGTGTATAACGGCTACCCCCTACACTATCCAACTCGAATTTACTGGCTGCTTGGTCTAAGATATTAACGCTACTACCCTGTTTAATTAAAATACCATTTGCATTACGCTTATCTACACCAATTAAATTTTTTGAATTTAATGGTGTATCAAATTCCTCATAACCATACTCTCTCTTAATATATCCATCGATTTTATTTACTTTATAACGTGTTGCCACACCTCCCAATATAACCGTTTGGGGACGTAAAAGTTTATATTTGCCAATCCCCCCAGAAGTTTCGATAATATGTGCACTATCATAAACAAAAGTATTCTCGGAAGCTTTCTCCAACAATGGGTTTGCAGCAAAGTTATTTGCAATAAAACCTGTATCTACTTCAGCTTGACTAAATTCTTCTGTTTTTACTACATCACTCAATCGAAGAGTTACTAATTTATTCTGAATATTTTTAGAAATTTGCTCATTAACTTGAGCTAAATTATCTTTACCGGTATTAGGCTTGTTTGCATTGTCCTTGCCGGTGTTATCTTTACCGGTATTGGGCTTGGTTGCATTGTCCTTGCCCGCGTTATCTTTACCGGTATTAGGTTTGTTTGCATTGTCCTGACCGGCGTTATCCTTACCGGTAGTGGGTTTAGTTGCATTATCCTTACCGGTGTTATCCTTACCGGTAGTGGGCTTGTTTACATTATCCTTGCCGGCGGTATTCGGCTTGGTTGCATTGTCTTTCCCGGAGTTATCTTTACCGGTAGTGGGTTTGGTTGCGTTGTCCTTACCGGCGTTGTCCTTACCGGTATTGGGTTTATTTGTATTTTCCTTATTGGAATTACCTTTGTTGGTATTATTACTAATATCATTAGGTGCCACAGATGGACTTGTCGGTGAACCCGGTTCTCCATTCGAGCTAGCACATGCAGCTAAAACTGCCGCACATATGCCTGTTAATACAAAATGAGTAATAGGTGATTTCTTCTGAGTAAACATAAATATAATCCTCATTAACTGAAAGTAACTTTACTTAAAACAACTAGATTATTTGCTAATTGAAAAACCGAATATAAACAATACTTATACTATTGTAATAGTATAAACGAATACAAACAGCTTTACTTAATTAATATTTGTTAATTTTTGAAAATTTACTCTTTCTGGCTAATTTATGATTATCATATTCCTAACCATCTCTTGAGTTAATAATATTTCAAGCCTTTTTTAATATTAAATTTAATATTCATCTAAGACACAAATTTTAAATTGCCATAAAAAAGGCCGTCTGAAAAATTTCAGGTGGCCTTTTAATCTGTTTATTGCTTATTGGATGCTGGTACCGATACGACTGAGTTCACCAAAGTTCATCCAAACAAAGAAGGCTTTACCGACAATCAGTTTGTCATCGACAAATCCCCAATAACGGGAGTCGGCACTGTTGTCGCGGTTGTCGCCCATTGCGAAATAACGACCTTCAGGAACTTTACAGATAAAGCCATTGCCGTCTTCTGCGTATTCGCAATTTTCCAAACCGCTTGTTTCAAGCGAGTAATTGCTTTCAGGCATTACTTCGGAAGTATATTTGTTCAATACGGCAATAGATACGGAAGGCTGACCGGCTTCTTTGACCACATCAAAGTTTTTGCCGTTCAAGGCCGTCTGAAAACGCTCAAGCGTATGAATCATAGACGGATCGGTATCATCTGCGTATTGATAATTACCGTTTGGTTTTTCGGAAATAATTTCACCGTTAACAGTCAAAACCTTATCACGGTATTCCACAACGTCGCCCGGAATACCGACGATACGTTTGATGTAATTCATCTCAGGCTGAAGTGGGTAATTGAACACCACGACATCTCCTCGGGCAATTTTGCCGACAGGGATAATGACCTTATTCAAAATCGGCAGGCGGATACCGTAAGAAAATTTGTTCACCAAGATAAAATCGCCTTTGACCAAGCCCGGACGCATGGAGCTGGACGGAATTTGGAACGGTTCGGCAATAAAGCTGCGCAACACAAAGATAACCAAGATGATGGGGAAAAAGCCGCCCATGTAGTCGGTAAAATGCGCATTGTCTTCGCCGGTCTCGCTTTTTTTCAGACGGCCTTTATGGATTGCCCAAACAATACCGGTGAACACGACAAACACCAGCAATACGGCGGTAAAGCTCATAAATTCGGACAAAATGCCGAATACGCCGACCATGCACAAGAGATAACTCCATTGCAGGCCGGAGCTCCATTCGCCGTTTTCCTGACGCTCTTTGCTGCTTTTGAAGTTGAGGACCAAGCTGGCCAGTAGTACAACGATTGCGCCTAAAGTCAGATTTATACTCATTATTTATCACTCACTTGCAGAATCGCCAAGAACGCGCTTTGCGGGATTTCCACATTGCCCACTTGTTTCATGCGGCGCTTACCTGCTTTTTGTTTTTCAAGAAGTTTTTTCTTACGCGTAATATCGCCGCCGTAACATTTCGCCAAAACGTTTTTACGCAGGGCTTTGACGTTCTCACGGGCGATAATCTGGCTGCCGATGGCGGCTTGGACGGCGATGTCGAACATTTGGCGCGGAATCAGTTCGCGCATTTTTGATGCCAGCTCTCGACCGCGGTGAACGGCGCTTTGACGGTGCACAATCAGGCTCAATGCATCGACTTTTTCGCCGTTGACCATAATGTCGAGCTTAATCAAATCAGACGGTTGGAACTCTTTGAAATGGTAGTCCAACGAAGCATAACCACGCGAAGTGGATTTGAGTTTGTCGAAAAAGTCCATCACGACTTCGTTCATCGGCAAATCGTAAGTCAGCATGACTTGACGGCCCATGTACTGCATATTGACCTGCACGCCGCGCTTTTGGTTACACAAAGTCATGACGTTGCCGACATACTCCTGCGGCACGAGGATGGTCGCGGTAATAATCGGTTCGAGAATGGTTTCGATGCTGCCGATGTCGGGCAGTTTGGAAGGGTTTTCAACTTCGATTTTCTCGCCGCTTTTCAACACGACTTCGTAAACTACCGTCGGCGCGGTGGTAATCAAGTCCATGTCGAACTCGCGCTCCAAACGTTCCTGAACGATTTCCAAGTGCAACAGGCCCAAGAAGCCGCAACGGAAGCCGAAGCCCAATGCTTGGGAAACCTCAGGCTCAAATTTCAACGAAGCATCGTTAAGCTGCAATTTTTCCAAAGCATCGCGTAGAGCTTCGTAGTCGTGGCTTTCCACGGGATAAAGGCCTGCAAATACTTGGCTTTGTACTTCTTGGAAGCCGGGCAGCGGCTCAGAAGCGGGGTTGGCAACCAAAGTCACCGTATCGCCGACTTTCGCCTGACCCAATTCTTTCACGCCGGTAATCAAAAAGCCCACTTCGCCGGCTTTGAGTTCTTGTTTTTGAACTGATTTCGGTGTGAATACGCCCAGCTGCTCAACCTGAGTTTCCGCCTTGGTGCTCATAAAGCGTACTTTGTCTTTCAGCTTGATGGTACCGTTTTTCACACGAATCAGCATGACCACGCCGACGTAGTTGTCAAACCACGAATCGACAATAACCGCTTGCAACGGCGCATTTTCATCGCCGGTCGGCGCAGGGATTTTGGCAACGATTTCTTCCAAAACGTCTTCCACGCCAATACCGCTTTTTGCAGAACATTGCACCGCACCAATGGCATCAATGCCGATGATGTCTTCAATTTCCTGCTCCACGCGTTCAGGTTCTGCGGCAGGCAAGTCGATTTTATTCAAAACAGGCACAACTTCCACGCCCAAATCAATCGCGGTATAGCAGTTCGCCACGGTTTGCGCTTCTACACCTTGAGACGCATCGACCACCAAAAGCGCGCCTTCGCAAGCCGACAGCGAACGGGATACTTCATAAGAGAAGTCGACGTGTCCCGGAGTATCAATCAGATTGAGCTGATACACCTGCCCGTCGCGTGCTTTATAGTTGAGCGCGGCGGTTTGCGCTTTAATGGTAATGCCGCGTTCTTTTTCAATGTCCATGGAATCGAGCACCTGCGTACTCATTTCGCGCAAATCCAAACCGCCGCAGTATTGGATAAAACGGTCGGCAAGCGTCGATTTACCGTGGTCGATGTGGGCAATAATGGAGAAATTCCGTATGTTTTTCATATTGTTATTAAGATAAATGCAATTAAAGGCTGAAAGGCCGTCTGAAAAAACAGGGATTCGGTTTTCAGACGGCCTTAGAATAAGGTTGAATCGTTCCGTATTCTAACGGAAATTCAACGTTTCTGCATGATTTTATAGCGATTTGACAATCTCGGTTACCATCTTCGCCGAGCTGACGGCAGCCGTTTTCAAAAACTCTTCAAAGCTGATGTCCGCTTTCTCATCTGCCGAATCGGATACGGCGCGAATAATCACAAACGGCACTTCCAACTGGTGACAGGTTTGCGCAATCGCCGCAGCTTCCATTTCAACTGCTTTTACGTCAGGAAAATGACTACAAATTTCCGCGACACCTTCGCTGCTGTGCACAAAACAATCGCCACTGACAATCAGGCCTTGCGTTACGGCTGCACCTTCAAACACTTGCGCTGCCTTTTCTGCTTGGCGAATCAAGTTTGAATCCGATGCGAACACGGCAGGAAGTTGCGGTACTTGCCCCCAAACATAACCAAAAGCCGTTACGTCAACATCATGATGCGCCACAGTTTCGCCGATGACCACATCGCCGACCTTCAGACCCTTGCCCAAACCGCCTGCACTGCCGGTATTGATGACACAATCCGGTGCAAACTGATGAATAACCCAAGAAGTCGAAACCGCTGCATTAACCTTACCGATACCACTCAAAACCAATATCATGCGTTTTCCGGCCAATTCGCCTTCATATGCCGAGAATTTACCGAAGGACACATGCTTGACATTGACCATGCTTTCACGCAAAAGCTCGATTTCCTGTTCCATTGCGCCGACCACGGCAATTGTTTGTACTGACATCTCGTTACCACCTTTCCATTCACTAATCGGACAACATTATAACAGCAGAATTTAAAATCACAGGGATACTGAAAAATCTGCTATATTCCCAGCACGACACTCAATTTAAAACAGATTACCGCTCTAGCTGGCAAAACAGCAAATAATGATTGCTTCTGTTATAATTATTCTCAATAAAATAACTCTATTTTAAATACCTAAATTCTTATGTTTGACGAAAATACTCCGGGCGCAAAAGAAGAGTTGTTCACTTGGCTACGCCATATGAACAAATACAAAGGATCCGACCTTTTCATTACCACCAATTTCCCGCCTGCCATGAAAGTGGACGGCAAAATCACGCGACTGAGCGATGAGCCGCTAAGTGCTGAAAAATGTATGGAAATCGCTTTTTCGATTATGTCTTCCAAACAAATCGAAGAATTTTCATCCACCAACGAATGCAACTTTGCCATCAGCCTGCCCGATACCAGCCGCTTCCGTGTCAATGCCATGGTTCAACGCGGAGCAACAGCTTTGGTATTCCGCTCCATTACCAGCAATATCCCTAAATTTGAAACGCTCAATCTGCCACCGATTCTAAAAGACATCGCCCTCAGAAAACGCGGTTTGGTTATTTTTGTCGGCGGTACAGGTTCGGGCAAGTCCACTTCCCTCGCCTCCCTTATCGACTATCGAAACGAAAACAGCTTCGACCACATTATTACCATCGAAGACCCGATTGAGTTTATCCACCAACACAAAAACTGCATCATCACCCAACGTGAAATCGGTGTAGATACAGAAAATTGGCCGATTGCATTGAAAAATACCCTGCGCCAAGCGCCGGATGTTATCCTGATTGGTGAAATCCGAGACCGCGAGACCATGGACTACGCCATTTCCTTCGCGGAAACCGGCCATTTGTGTATGGCGACACTGCACGCCAACAGTACCAACCAAGCGCTGGACCGCATCATCAACTTCTTCCCCGAAGAGCGCCGTAACCAGTTGCTAACCGATTTATCGCTCAACCTGCAAGCCTTTATTTCGCAACGCCTGATTCCCCGTGAAGGCGGACGGGGACGCGTAGCGGCTGTCGAGGTTTTGCTCAATTCGCCCATTATTGCCGACTTGATTCGAAAAGGCGAAGTCCACAACATCAAAGAGATGATGAAAAAATCAACTGGCATGGGCATGATTACTTTTGACCAAGCATTATATGATTTGTATGAAAACGGCGATATCAGCTATCAAGACGCTATTAAAAATGCCGACTCCGCCCATGACTTGCGCTTAGACATTCAATTACGAAGCCGTCGTGCGCAAAATGCCGGTCCAGATTTAGAATTGATTTAAAAGTAAAAGCTTCAAAGCATAGAAAAGGCCGTCTGAAACCTTACTACGAGTTTCAGACGGCCTTTATTCCATCAAATAATCAAGCCTGTTTCAATTTTGCATCGGCATCACGCAATGCAGTGCGCAAACCTTCCTCGATAACCGGATGGTAGAACGGCATATCCAGCATTTGCGGAATCGTCATCTTCATTTGATGTGCCCAAGCCATCAAGTGTGCCAAATGTTCGGCAGCAGGGCCGACAACTTCCGCACCAATGAAACGGCCGGTCGCTTTCTCAGCATACAAACGCATATGGCCTTTGTTTACCAACATAACGCGGCTGCGGCCTTGGTTTCGGAAGGAGACTTCGCCGATTACAAACTCGTCAGGTTGATATTTCGCTGCAACTTGCGCGTATTTCAAGCCGATAGTGGCAATTTGCGGACTGGTAAATACCACGCCGATTACGCTACGGCGCAAACCGCCCTCAATATTCGGGAAAATAGCGGCATTGTGACCGGCAATTTTGCCTTGATCGGAAGCTTCATGCAGCAGAGGCAATTGATTGGACGCATCGCCGGCGATAAAGATATGCGGAATGCTGGTTTGCATGGTCAGCGGATCGGCAACAGGCACGCCACGTGCATCTTTTTCGATATTCAGGTTTTCCAAACCGATATTGTCCACATTCGGACGGCGACCGGCGGCAGCCAAAGCATATTCAGCATGGAACACACCTTTTTCGCCATCTTGTTCCCAATGAACTTCAACATTGCCCTCTGCATCCAATTTAACTTCGGTTTTGGCATCCAAATGCAAAGTCAATTCTTCACCAAAAACGGTTTTGGCTTCTTCAGCGACAACAGGGTCAGAAATACCGCCAATCGCGCCTGCTACGCCAAAAATTTCAACTTTTACGCCCAAACGGTGCAAAGCCTGGCCCAACTCTAAGCCGATTACGCCAGGACCGAATACGGCCACACTCTTAGGCAGGGTATCCCAAGAGAAAACATCATCGTTCACAATCAAGCGATCGCCCAAAACTTCCCACTGAGGAAAAATCACAGGGCGCGAACCGGTAGCAATCACAAAACTTTTTGCAGTGATTTGAGTGTGATCATCGATTTGGACGGTGTGTTCGTCAACAAATTTTGCCGTACCCATAATGCGCTTGTCGGCAGGCCACTCTTCTACATCGCTAACTACAAAACCGACAAAACGGTCGCGTTCGGACTTCACGCGGTGCATGACTTCTTCGCCATTTACCGTTACGCTGTCTTTATCCAAATGCACGCCAAACGGATCGGTATGCAGAGCATGATGGCGCGCCTCCGCAGCCGCAATCAGCAATTTGGACGGCATGCAGCCGACACGCGCACAAGTTGTTCCGAATACATTGTTTTCAATCAGGTAAACATTGTCTGTATGAAGTCGGGCATTGCGAAATGCGCCCATACCGGCTGTACCGCCACCCAGTACTACCACATCTGCTTGAATTTTTTTCATATTTTATCCTTACTGTCTATATCCAAACCGATATTGCCATCAGGTTATCCGTTTTCAGACGGCCTAAACTTCATAAACTATCAAAATTTAAAAATTAATAGCCAATACCTAAATATCGATTTAAAACAATAATCTCAAATTCTACTTGTAAATATAGAGTTATTCAGAACGCCGATTTGTAAACGTCGTCTGAATAACTCTATATTTGGGTCTTTCAGACGGCCTTTTCAAGCCGTCTCAAGCATACAGGCAATTAGTTTTTAGCCAAGTAAGCTTCCAAGTCTTCGCTGCCGCCGATATATTTGCCGCCGATGAATACTTGAGGAGCAGTCATCTTGCCGGTAATAGCGCGTACGGAAGTAACAGTTGCATCTTTGCCCAATACGATTTCTTCGTAAGACAAGCCTTTGTCTTGCAGAGCTTTTTTAGCTTTAGCACAGAATTGGCAGCCAGGTTTGGTGAAGATGGCAACAGACTCTTGAGCTTTCCAGTCAGGAGCAATGTATTTCAACATAGTGTCAGCGTCAGACACTTTGAAAGGATCGCCTGGTTCTTCAGGTTCGATAAACATTTTTTCAACCACGCCGTCGTTAACCAGCATGGAGTAACGCCAAGAGCGTTTACCGAAGCCCAAGTCTTCTTTGTCAACCAACATGCCCATGCCTTCAGTGAATTCACCGTTGCCATCAGGGATCATGTAGATGTTGTCGGCTTCTTCTTCAGCAGCCCAAGCGTTCATTACGAAAGTGTCGTTTACAGATACGCAGTAGATTGCGTCAACACCGTTTTCTTTGAACGCACCAAACAATTCGTTGTAGCGTGGCAGGTGAGAAGAAGAGCAAGTTGGAGTAAATGCGCCAGGCAGAGAGAACACGACTACTTTTTTGCCTTTGAACAAATCATCAGTAGAAACATCTTTCCAAGTGTCGCCAACGCGAGTGTGGAATACTACGGAAGGTACTTTTTGACCGGTACGATCTTGCAAAGCCATTTTTAAGCTCCTTTAAAAATTCGGGTTAGAGAAATGAATCAATGCTTGCATTTTAATGCAGGCCTATCGATTTGTATAATTTATAGTTCAAATAATATTAATTACATCAAACTATCAATTCAATTAAACCGAAAACAGCTGTTCTTCTAAATGAAGGCTATCTGGAATAAAACAAGTGCCTGACTGAAATTATTTTTTAGGTAAGGGCTGAACGGAAGAATCCGAAGCCACAATTTCGCCGATGGCTGTTTCCGCAATATCCTTCAAAGCATAGCGGTCTTTATCAGGCATATCTGTCGGTTTGTATTGAGGCGAGAAATCCAAACGGATACGGATTTTCTTCATCGAAACAATACGCCATAAAGATTGAAACAGGTTTACCTCCGCATAGGATGGCAAATCCGTCCGTTGTCCTTCGCCATCATAATAGCGTAAGGTTATCGCCTGAATCGGTGCTTTCGCATCAATAGCCGATTGAAACAGGGCTGCTTTAAACGGCAAAATACCCAAGCCGGAAGAAGTGCGCGCCTCAGGGAAAAAACTTACATTCTGCCCTGCTTTCAATGCCGCACAAATCGCCTGGTTAATCGGCTCGATATCTCGGCGGGAATTGCGGTTGATAAACACCGTGCCGGCATTTTTACCCATTTTCCCCAAAACCGGCCAACTGCTGATTTCCTGTTTCGCAATAAAACTGCTCGGATAAACGGCACTCATGGCAAAAATATCCAACCAAGATACATGATTGGCTACCACCAAAGTACCACTCACATTTCCTTGAGGCGGTACGCCGATTTCCAATTCGATATCCAAAGCATCCAACGCACCCTTTCCCAAAACAACAACAGCGTGATTGCGTTCCTCTGCATTGTTGCCATCGATGGCACGCAAATCCCGACCGGTTCTGAATAACCAAGCTGCCAAACGGCAAAGTCTGCCCAGTCGTTTAAAAAAAGGAGCTTTTTGTTTAGACATAAAATTTCTTCTGTATTGTATTCATTATTTTCAGACGGCCTTTGACATTTAAGGCCGTCTGAAACTATTTCTGGCAATTTGGACAATAAAATGTTCCACGCTGCCCCAAAGTTTCTTTAAAAATCAACCCGTCACACTGAACGCAAGGCTCGTTATGACGGCCATAGACCGTATATTCTTGCTGAAAGTAGCCGCTTTTTCCATCGCTATTAACGAAGTCTCGCAGCGTACTGCCGCCCGTTTCAATTGCCCTCAGCAGAACCGCTTTAATGGTTTCCACCAATAATGCGCATTCTTTCTTACTCAGCTTATTCGCCGGACGCAATGGCGAAATACCTGCCTTAAACAGACTTTCATTCGCATAAATATTGCCGACGCCAACCACCACCGCATTATCCATCAGCGCTAATTTGACCGCACGCTTCTGCGTTTTCAATTTCTGATACAGATAATTTGCATCAAACGCCTCCGAGAGCGGCTCCGGCCCCAGCTTTTCTAAAAGCGGATGATGTTCGGCAATACCCTCATACCACAACACCGCACCAAATTTACGCGGATCGTGATAACGCAATACGGTACCGTCATCAAATACAAAATCCAAATGATCGTGTTTATCCGGCGTAGCGATACGTTCATCATCGGAGGTAAAAATCCGCAAACTGCCAGACATACCCAAATGAATAAGTAAAATACCCGTTTCAAAAGTAATAATCAAATACTTCGCACGCCGGTTACATGCCAAAACTTTGCGCCCGGCCAAAATTTGCGCCAAGTTCGGATGAATAGGCCATCTCAATTTAAACTGGCGAATAATGACTTTTTCTATCTTTTTGCCATCAATATGCGGCGCAATTCCGCGTAAAGTCGTTTCCACCTCTGGTAATTCAGGCATCATCATTCTCCAAATTCGTCATTATATATAGGCCGTCTGAAAACTATTCGGCCAAACGTGCCGTACTTAAAGCAACCGTATTGCCATCAAAATGCAGATTCCAATTCAGGCAAAGGATGAACACCAATCAAATGTTTCGTTAAAACCACACCATAAACCGCTGCACATTGCGGCCACCACCTATCCCCTACCTTTTCCATAAACTGCCAAAACTTCAAAGCAGATGACGAATTTACCGCTGGCAGATAATCCATAAACTGCCCATATTCCATTTCAAAACCAATAGCGGCAGTTTTTCGTTTCAACTCAGCCAGAGCCAAGCATTGAGATTTCATAGGCAGTCTTTTACCATCAAACCACGAGCTCAATCCCCACAAAGATTTAGGGTTGAACCCCGTCAAAATCAACCTGCCTTCAGGTTTTAATATCCTAAACGCCTCTTGCAACACCAAATCTGCAGATGAAACTTCCAAAAGATGTGGCATCAATAACACATCCACGGAATGCGTTTCAAATGCCAACATTTCAGCATCCATCCGCACATCGCGAGGCACTACAATCATATTTTCAGACGGCCTCTGCCATACACCGCCCAATTGAACCGCCACCTGCCTATTCAAATACTGCAAATGCCGTCTGAAAAAATCCGCCTCTTTTTGAGCAAGATATTGCCCCATTGGCGTTTGCATAAAAAAAACTTCCATTAAAGGCTCCCCTATGCATCCCGACTTGTGTGACAGAATTTTAACACCACGACCACATCACACAAGCAAATTCCCTGCTCGACTTGACGTTTAAATGCTGAAACGATACTATCAAAAAGACGAAATTTTATTATATATTTGATAACTTTATTTACTATGGCAAAACTAAAAACCATCGCTCTGACCGTTTCAAGCCTGTCGGCGGTTTCCGCCACAGCCTATGCGCAAAACGCTACGCCCAACCAAGTCGGCATGGCCATGATGCGCCTCAACTCCGCCCTGCTCGACCAAGCCAAAGCACAAACCTTCGGCTCCGGTAGCTTATGGGCATCGTTGCGTAAAGACTTCCGCATCAACGAAGTCAACACAGAACTGGTTCGCCGCCATGAAAACAAATTTGCTGCAAACAGTGCATATTTCGACCGCACCATCTCTCGCAGCAAACCTTATATGTACCATATTGCTAATGAAGTTAAAAAACGCAATATGCCCGCTGAAATCGCTTTGCTGCCTTTCATTGAAAGCGCATTCGTAACCAAAGCCAAATCACACGTCGGCGCATCCGGCCTGTGGCAATTTATGCCGGCTACCGGCCGCCACTTCGGTTTGGAAAAAACACCTTTGTATGACGGCCGCCACGATATTTACGCCGCTACCGATGCCGCACTGAACTATCTGCAATACCTGCACGGCATGTTCGGCGACTGGTCTTTGGCCCTTGCCGCTTACAACTGGGGCGAAGGTAACGTCGGCCGCGCCGTAAACCGCGCCCGTGCGCAAGGTTTGGAGCCGACATACGAAAACCTGCGTATGCCGAACGAAACACGCAACTACGTTCCCAAACTTTTGGCCGTCCGCAATATCGTTGCCAATCCGCAAACCTTCGGTATGAATATCAGCGAAATCAGCAATCAGCCGTATTTCAAATCTGTCAGCATCGACAAACCTATTGATAACAGCACAATCGCTCGTTTTGCAAACATCAGCGAAAGCGAACTGTTGGCACTCAACCCAGGTTTCAATGCCCCGGTATTCATCCCTAAAAATAACCGTCGCCTGTTGTTACCGGTTTCTGCGGTTTCCGCATTTGAAAAGAACTACCGCAATGCCAATCCAGATACCCTGATGTCTTGGGATATTTATACTTCTTTGGGCAACAAAAAACTTAATGCCATCGCCAACGATACCGGTATGAGCGTAGCCGAACTCAAACGCCTCAACGGCCTGAGTGGTAGCGCCATTTCTGAAGGCCGCAGCATTTTGGTAGCTAAAAACTCAGCAACCCAAAGCCAAGATATTATTAACTTTATCGACAAAGACAATACGCCGGATACTTACCAATCCAATATGCCGGCTATGTCTCCGATTATTGCTTCCAACGTAGCAGAACCGGTTAAAGTCGCTCAAAATACCGTGACCAATATTGTTACACCTGTTGTTCCACAGTCCAGCAAACCGGTTGACTTTATTGCACGTAGCAAAGCTGAAAACGTTACTTCCGTAGCGGTAACAGAAACCAAGGCGCAGCCTCAAGTTGCAAATATGGATGTAGCCACCCCTGTTGCAGCCATGACCCATACTGTTACTGAGCCTGCTGCTACAAATGTTGCTGAAACACCTAAAGCAGCTATCCCTGCCGACCTGACTGTACCGACTGTTGCCGCAAACGATGTAGCCCCTACTCCAGCAGTTGAATCTGTTGCTGTTGCTCCGGTTCAAGAAGAGCATGATGACCTGATGGCTTTGGTACAAAGCCAACCTGCGGAGGAACCTGCAGCGACTGTTGCTGAAGCGACTTCTGAAGCCAAACAAGTTCAAACTGTTGTGACTGCCGAAAGCGCTCGTACAGCACGTATCGCAGCCAATACCGCTAAACAACAACAACGCATCAATGCGCGTCTTGCCCGTGTAAATGGCCAACAAAACACACAAACTGCAGCACTTGCAGCAGGCACACACCGTGTGGAAGATGGTGATACGTTGTTTAATATCTCCAAACGTTACAACTTGAGCGTAGCTGATTTGATTATTGCCAACAACATCAAAGGCAACAATATCAGAAAAGGCCAAATCCTCCGTGTTACAGCTACTCCGGCAAAAGTCCGCAGCAACCCGGTTCAAAACGTTTCCTACACTGTACGTAAAGGCGATACCCTGAACACCATCGCCAGCCGTTTCAATGTTGATATTAACGATATCCGCCGTTGGAACCGCAATACCCGTACCGTATCTCCCGGTCAACGTTTGAAACTGATTGGTAGCTAATATTATCTTTAAAACAAAGGCCGTCTGAAAGATTCAGACGGCCTTTTTCTTGATGATAGATAATCAAGTTAATGTTTGATAACAAACAGAATAGTCTTTACTTAAAGATAAAAATATTTTTTGAAAATTACTGTATAAAAAAAGAGTGTGCAAAAACACACTCTCTTCTTCAAACGAATTGTCGTCAAACCCTATGCTAAATACCCTTATCCAAACATATGAATTCCGTAAAATATATTCCTATGCCGGTGAAAAAGCATCACAGAAGAAGGCATCTTCCGGTAAAGCGCAATTTTGAGTCAGCAAACTTTGCGCACTCTCGGTCATAGCTGGTGACCCACAAGCATAAACTTCGTATTGGCTCAAATCAGGATAATTTTGTGCGGCAACATTTTGCACGTACCCATTCTCCCCTTTCCAATCGGAATCAGGCTTAGAAAGAACAGGCGAGAATTTCGCATTTTTCAGACGGTCTATTAATGCTTCTGCTTCTTCCAATGCGTACAAATCCTCCTGCTGACGTGCTCCCCAGTAAAAATGAACCTGACGTTCGCTATTCTGATGAATCAAATCAAGCAAGATGCTGCGGATAGGTGCGTAACCTGTACCCGTTGCCAACAAAACAATCGGTTTATTGCTGTCCTGTTGCAAAGTGAATGTACCTAATGGCCCTTTAACGCGGACAATGCCTTTTTCTTTGATTTTAGGCTCGGCACCAAAAATCATTTCTGAGCATACGCCGTTTTCACGTTTGCGGATATGCAGTTCCAAAATGCCTTCTTGATCAGGCGAATTGGCGATTGAATAGCTACGGCTGATATTGCCGGGAAGCAGCAAATCAATATATTGCCCGGCATAAAATGCAAATGGCGGCGCTTTAGGCAAAGCCAGTTTGAGCAAAGCAACATCGTGTTTGATTTCAATGTTTTCAATACGTGCCGGCAATGTGCGTACCGGCAAAGCATTTTGATTAAAACCTGGCACATTTATTTTGAGGTCGCTCTTCGCAGTGGTACAACACAATAACACTTTGCCCTGTGCTTTTTCTTCTTCACTGATGGCTTTATCAATATGCTTGCCCATTTCAAATTCGCCACTAATCAACTCGGCCTTACACTGCCCGCAAGCACCGCTTTTACAAGAATGGGGCAAATTTAAATTCTGACGGGTTGCAGCGGCAAGAACGGTTTCATCCTCGTTTGCCGTAAATGTGATTTCATCTGATAAGGTAATAGTATGTGTCATGGTATTTAGAATAATTTTAGAATCAAAAATAAAGGCCGCCTGAAAAATAAGACCTATTCTTCAGACGGCCTGTCCTATCTATCAAGCTAATTTAGCTTTAATTAGCTCTTGAACCTGAGCCGGATTGGCCTTGCCTTTACTTGCTTTCATCACTTGACCGACAATCGCATTTAGGGCTTTTTCATTGCCGGAACGGAATTGCTCAATGGCTTTCGCATTGTTTGCCAACACTTCGTCCACCATCGCTTCAATTGCGCCAGTGTCGGTAATTTGTTGCAAACCATGTTTTTCGATGATTTCTGCAATACCTGCTTCAGGCTCGGCCCACATCGCTTCAAAAGCTTTTTTCGCCAGTTTGCTGCTCAATGTTCCGTCCGCAACTTTGGCAACCAACTCGGCAAGGCGTGGAGCTGTAATAGGGCTTTCAGCCAATTCCAAGCCTTCTTTGTTCAAGGTGGCGGCAAGCTCGCCGTTCATCCAGTTTGCTGTCAATTTACCTTGGCCGCAGGCTTTGGCCGCTTCTTCAAAATAGGCAGCTTGGGCGCGGCTGGCAGTCAACAGGCGCGCATCATAGTCAGACACACCGTAATCGGCAACAAAACGCGCCGCCATTTCATGCGGCAATTCAGGCATTTGCTCTTTGGCTTTTTGCAACTGGCCGTCTGAAATAATGACCGGCAGCAAATCCGGATCTGGGAAATAGCGGTAATCGTGCGCATCTTCTTTCAAACGCATCACACGGGTTTCGCCTTTTTCAGGGTCAAACAGCATGGTTGCCTGCTGTACTTTACCGCCGTCTTCCAAAATTTCGATTTGCGCTTCCACTTCATAATTGATGGCTTGCTCCAAGAAGCGGAAAGAATTGAGGTTTTTGATTTCTCGACGCGTACCGAACTCCGCCTGACCTTTGGGACGTACGGAAACGTTGGCATCGACGCGGAACGAGCCTTCCGCCATATTGCCGTCGCAAATATCCAGCCAAGTTACCAAACCGTGCAATGCTTTAGCGTATGCCACGGCTTCGGCTGCGGAACGCATTTCAGGCTCGGAGACAACTTCCAATAAAGGCGTACCGGCACGGTTCAAGTCGATACCGGTTGCACCGTTCAAACCCTCATGCACGGATTTACCCGCATCTTCTTCCATGTGCGCACGGGTAACATTGATGGTTTTGACCTCGTCGCCCACTACGATTTCCAATTTGCCATGCTCAACAATCGGCAAATCCAACTGGCTGATTTGATAACCTTTTGGCAAATCAGGATAAAAATAGTTTTTACGGTCGAACACGTTTTTCTGATTGATTTTCGCATCCAAAGCCAAACCGAGTTTGATGGCTTTTTCGACGACTTCGCGGTTCATTACCGGCAATACGCCCGGCAACGCACACTCAACCACGCTGGCGTGGGCATTCGGCTCGGCACCGAATGCAGTGGATGCGCCGCTGAAGATTTTGGATTGGGTGTTGAGTTGGACGTGGATTTCCAGTCCGATTACGGTTTCCCAAGTCATAAGGGTCTTTCTGTCGAAAAAAAGTTAATCGGTTAAATGAGTGATTCGTTTTTCAGGCGGCCTGAATAAAAAACCATAACAGGCCGTCTGTAAGATAAGTTTATTTCCTGCGGCGTTGGAAACCAGGCAGTTGCCAATGGAAACGGTATGCAGTCAGGCGAAACAACAATCCGCCGGCAAAGAGCAGGTTTAACGTAAAAATATTAATCCAGCCCAAATGCCCGAACAGATAAATCAGTCCGCCAATCAAAATAGCCACGCTGCCGTAAAGGTCGGTGCGCAAAATCATCGGCACATCATTGACCAAAATATCGCGCGCAATCCCGCCGCCAACGGCAGTCACAAAAGCCAAAGAAATAACGCCAAACAGATTGAGCTGCAAAGCCATACCGATTTGTGCGCCGGTAATGCTGAACGCTGCCAAACCGATGGCATCGGCAATAATAAAAGCAGCGGCCAAATAGGTGCTGCGATAACGTTGCACCCTTATCAACCATGCAATGGCAAGCGTGGCAAACACGACTATCAGCGCATCGGTTTGCAAAAACACCTGCGGAATCCGGCCGACCAAGCCATCGCGTATCATGCCGCCGCCGACAGCCGTCAGTAACGCAGTAATGACGACACCGAGTACATCCAACCGCTTGTTGTAACCGACCAAATAGCCGGAAATGGCAAACGCGGCTGTCCCAATGATTTGAATGAAGTCGGTGGCTGTCATGATTTTTAAATATCTACAATATGCAGCACCTCAATACATTCAGGCACTTTTATATGGTTTATTTTCAGACGGCCTTGAATCATCAAGACCCTAAAACATTATTCCGGCGCTTTAGTGTGCCAATCGCTGTTCAGTTGAACTTGATGTGCGGCACCCAAAATTTTGGCTTCGGAGAAATAGTTGCCGATAAATTGCACACCAATCGGCAGGCCGTTTGCGCTGAAACCGGCAGGCAGAGTTAATGCAGGCAAACCGGCAAGGTTCACGGCGATGGTGTAAATATCGGACAAGTACATTTGGACAGGGTCATGAATGTCACTGCCAAGTTTTGGCGCGGCAGTCGGCGCAGTCGGCGCCAAAATGAAATCACATTGACCAAAGGCCGTCTGAAAATCATTGGCAACCAGACGGCGCAGTTTTTGCGCTTTCAGGTAATAAGCATCGTAGTAACCATGGCTCAATACATAAGTACCGATCATGATACGGCGTTTGACCTCGCTGCCGAAACCTTCGGCACGGGTGTTGCTGTACATTTCTTCCAAATCGCCGAACTGCGCTGCACGATGGCCATAACGTACGCCGTCGAAACGGGACAAGTTGGTACTTGCTTCCGCAGAGGCAAGAACGTAATAAGCAGGAATCGACAATGATGTTTGCGGCAAGGAAACTTCAACAGTCTCCGCACCTTGGGCTTTAAGCAAATCAATCACGTTTTGCAAGGCCGTCTGAACATCGGCATCCGCGCCTTCGCCGAAATATTCTTTAGGCAAACCGATTTTCAAACCTTTGAGCGGCTTGTCCAAATCACGGGTGTAGTCTTCTTTGTCGCGTTCCAAACTGGTGGAATCGCGCTCGTCAAAGCTGGCCATGGCGTTCAACAAAATCGCGCAGTCTTCGGCCGTTTGCGCCATAGGGCCGGCTTGGTCGAAGCTGGAAGCATAAGCAACCATACCGAAGCGTGAAACCGTACCGTAAGTCGGCTTGATGCCGGTAATACCGCAATGCGATGCAGGCTGACGGATAGAACCGCCGGTATCCGAACCCAACGCAGCCGGTGCCAAACGGGCTGCAATCACGGCAGCCGAACCGCCTGACGAACCGCCGGGAACATGTTCAAGATTCCATGGGTTTTTGGTTGCGCCATAGAACGAAGTCTCATTGGTCGAACCCATAGCAAATTCGTCCATATTGGTACGGCCGAGAGTGACCATGCCGGCATCCAACAGGTTTTGCACCACAGTGGCAGTATAAGGAGAAACAAAGTTATCCAACATTTTGGAGCTGCATGCACTGCGCCAACCTGTTTGGCAGAAAATATCTTTGTAAGCAACTGGCACACCGGTCAAAGCCGTTGCATTGCCGGCCGCGATACGCGCATCGGCTGCCTTGGCTTCAGTAAGGGTCTTATCTTGATCGATGGTAACGTAGCCGTTGATGGCAGGGTTTTTCGCAGCAATAGCGGCCAAATATTCGGTCGCCAATTCGACTGCGGAAATTTGTTTGGATTGCAGCAGGCTGCTGGCTTGTTTGAGCGTGTAAGCGGTCATTGTGCCGTACTTTCTATAAAACAGTTTTTGCTTTCAAAACAGATATTGAAAACATCCGTTTAAATCAATAAATCGGGCCGTCTGAACAAAGTATCCTTTCAGACGGCCTTGCAATAGGGGCTTGCCGATAAGCAAAGGCCGTCTGAAACCTTATTCTTCAATTACTTGAGGAACGATATACAGGCGGTTGCGCACTTCGGGGGCAACAGCCTGATATTCGGCAGCGTGATCGGTTTCAGTCACTTTATCTTCGCGCAGGCGCAAAGCGGCTTCGTGCGGATGCGCCATGGGTTCGATGCCGTCGGTATTGACGCTTTGCATGTTTTCAACCATGGCGAAAATGTCGTTCAACTCAGCAAGCGTTTTGTTTTTTTCTTCGTCCGTTAAAGTGAGGCGCGAGAGTTTTGCGATTTTTTCCACATCATTTAAGCTTAAAGCCATAAAAAATCCTTGTCTGATAGCAATGCACCTTGGGTTTGGGGTATCATTGCATTTCGTCTTCTATGAAGCGAAGAATTATAACCGAAAACCAAACAGGTTGGCATGGTGTTTTAATTCAGACGGCCTTTAAAGTCGCATTTATCCGTCTAAAACCGTGTACCTGTTTTTCTTATTTTAAATAACGCTAAACACATCCGGGCTGGGCCGGAATTTCAGGAATCCTAATGTTTCGTCTTTTATCTCGTTTCCTCTCCAATGATATTGCCATCGACTTGGGCACGGCCAACACGCTGATTTTTGTACGCGGCAAAGGGATTGTTTTGGATGAGCCGTCCATGGTTGCGATTCAATCCGGCGCAGGCAATAAAAGTAAAATTATGGCAGTGGGTACAGAAGCCAAAAAAATGCAGGGCCGCGCGCCGCGCAATATCGAAATCGTCCGCCCGATGAGAGACGGTGTAATTGCCGATTTTGTGATTACCGAGCGTATGCTGGGTATGTTGATTAAAAAAGCCACCGAAGGACGGTCTTTGGTTCCGCCCCGTGTGGTTATCTGTGTTCCGGGCGGCTCTACCCAAGTGGAACGTAAAGCAATTTTGGATTCAGCGTTTGCTGCCGGCGCGGCAAGCGTGCATTTGATTGAAGAACCGATGGCCGCCGCTTTGGGCGCAGGCTTGCCGATTGAAGATGCGGCAGGTTCGATGATTGTCGATATTGGCGGCGGTACGACTGAAATCGGCATTCTTTCACTGGGTGGTATGGCCTATTCTGCTTCTGTCCGCGCAGCCGGCGATGAATTCGATAAAAGCATTATCCATTACCTGCGCCGCCATCGCGGTGTCTTGATTGGCGAAGCTACGGCAGAAGAATTGAAAAAACAAATCGGCTCTGCATCGGGCTTTGAAACAGAAACAGCCATGCGCATTAAAGGCCGCGATCTGGCCGAAGGTACGCCTAAATCCTTGGCGGTTACTTCAAATGAAATCCGTGAAGCATTGAGTGAAACGGTAAATCAAATCATCCGTGCCGTTCGTCTGGCTTTGGAACAGGCTCCGCCTGAATTAGCCGGCGACATTGCCGACCGCGGTATTATGCTGACAGGCGGTGGCGCACTTCTGCACGGTATCGATACCGTCTTGGCCGATGCAACCGGTCTGCCTGTCGGCATCGCCGACCAGCCTCTGAACTGCGTCGCCTATGGTGCCGGTAAGGCTTTGGACTATATCGGCAAATGGGATACCGTGTTTACGGAAAACCCATAAGGTAGATGGTTATGGAACGCTCTTCTTTGCGCTTTGACGAGGCAAAAGGCCCTAAGCTGTTGCCTCGTTTTGTCGTTTATGTCGCCCTGGCTGCCGGCCTGATGGTAGCCGATTATCACTTTTCATTGATGCAGCCTGTGCGTGCGGCAGTAATGCCCATGCTCTATCCTGCTCAATGGCTGGCCAATCAACCCGTTCAACTTTATCAATATTTTGCCGACCTCTCCCAGTCCAAATCCGAGCTTTTGGAACAAAACCGCCGGCTTTTGGAAGAAAATGGCCGTCTGAAAATCGATTTGCAGCGGGATAAAGTCAATACCGATGAATTACGCGAATTGAAAAAACTGTACGGTTTGCAACAAAAAGGCATTCACAACGTTATCGGCGCGGAAGTCATTTCCAATGGCAAAGATCCGCTTTCCGAAAGACTGATTATCGGCAAAGGCAGTCAAGACGGCTTGAAAGTTGGTGATGCGGTCATCGATCAAAGCGGTTTGATCGGCCTGTTGACACAAGTCCACACACAAAGCGCGGAAATTGAACTGATCTCAAGCGGACAAAACATTGTCCCCGTAGCCGTCAGCCGCACCGGTGAACGCAATTTGGCATACGGTAATGGCAGCAGTTTGGATTTACGCTATTTTCCAACCGGTTCAGACTTGAAACCCGGCGATGTTCTGCTGACTTCTGGCTTGGATGGTACTTATCCGGCGGGGATTCCCGTTGCAACCGTCAGCAAGGTTGTCCGTGCATCGGGAACGCCTTATTACGATACGCAACTGACGCCTTTGGCCGCTTTACGCAGCAGCCGTTTTGTCTTGGTACTTTCTTCCGGCCCTTCTTCCCCACGCTGATTTCATGAACGATTTTGACGATTCTTACCGTGCAGTACCGCTGCACATCATGGCGGCCAGTCTCATTGTGATGATGATACTGGACTTTATGCCATTTTCCTTTGACGGATTCTTTTGGCTGCCTGAAATGACGGCACTGATGTTGCTGTATTGGACATTGCACCAACCGCAACGTGCAGGCATGGGACTGGCTTTTGCCATCGGTCTGATTGTCGATGCCGCAACCGCCGCAACTTTGGGCTTGCACGCCCTGTCTTACGTCGTGATGACTTATTTCATTTTAAACCGCCGCCGCCAAATCATGCTTTACGGCCACATTATGCAATTAGCCGCTGTATTGGCTGCCCTGCTTCTCAATCAGGCCGTCTTAACTGTTGCCCGTTTGTTCCTTAATCATCAGGTCATCACTTTGCAAGGCTTTGTTGCTCCATTTGTCGGCGCCCTGCTTTGGCCGATACTCAGCCAGTTGATGCTGATTGTGACCCGTATTTACCGCTCCCACTGAAAAGATGAAACCGATTCTTCCACGCCGTCTTTCCGGTGGTCAACATACCAAAAAACCTTCTGCTCAGGCAGCACAAGCCGATGCTTTGTTGCGCCTGCTCGTTGCCTTTATCCTGATTGTCATCTTCTTTTCCATCTTACTGGCGCGGTTCTTCTACCTGCAAGTAACTCAACACAATGAGTTTTCCGGTCAAGCATCAAGCAACCGTATCACCCTGATTCCAACGCCGCCCGTACGCGGCGAAATCGTCGATATCAACGGCGTTCCTTTGGCCAAAAACTATCCCGTCTTTTCGCTTGAAGTTATTCCTAGCCGCATCGAAGGCAAGATGGAAGATGTCATTGAAGCATTGAAAAAATACGTCGATATTACGCCGACAGATTTAAAACGCTTCAAAAAATACCGCGAAAGCTATCGAAAATTTGAAAATATCCCGCTCAAGCTCAGGCTGACCGATGAAGAGACTGCACGCTTGTCCGTACATCTGCGCGAATTCAAAGGCGTAGAGGTCAACTCACGCACATTCCGCGAATATCCTTACGGCAAGCTGACTTCCCATTTCTTAGGCTATATCGGCCGTATTAGCGATAAAGACAAAGAAATGCTGGAAGAAGAAGGCCTGACTGCCCTCTATCGCGGCAGTACAC
The DNA here is from genome assembly GCF_001815375.1 of Neisseria sp. HMSC065C04. Lineage (NCBI taxonomy): Bacteria > Pseudomonadati > Pseudomonadota > Betaproteobacteria > Neisseriales > Neisseriaceae > Neisseria > Neisseria sp. HMSC065C04. The sequence continues at coordinate 112,537 of NZ_KV820419.1, read as the reverse complement.
ATATCGGCAAATCCGGCTTGGAAAAATATTACGAACACCAGCTTCATGGTATTCCAGGCTATCAGGAAGTCGAAAAAGACGCTTACGGCAACATCGTCCGTGTATTGAAAAATGTCCCGTCCAAAATGGGGCAAACCTTGCGCCTAGGCATGGATATCCGTATGCAGCAGGAAGCCGACCGAATTTTGGGCGACCGCCGTGGCGCATTGGTGGCCATCAATCCGCAAGACGGTACTGTCTTGGCATTTGTTTCCAAGCCTTCTTTCGATCCCAACCTCTTTATTGACGGCATCGACAGCGACACTTGGAAAATGCTGAATAACGATTGGAAAAAGCCTTTGATCAACCGCGTTACCCAAGGCCTTTATCCGCCAGGTTCTACATTCAAACCCTTTATGGGCATGGCCTTGTTGGAAAGCGGCAAAATCACTCAGAACACCATCGTCCCAGCCCCCGGCGCATGGAGCATACCCGGCAGCCGCCATATTTTCCGCGACTCCGTCCGCAGCGGTCACGGCTCGGCCAACTTGAGCAAAGCCATTCAAGTATCCTCAGATACTTTCTTCTACCGTTTGGGTTACGAAATGGGTATCGATAAAGCCTCTCCGTATCTGGCGCAATTCGGTTTCGGCCAGAAAACCGGCATTGATCTGCCCAGCGAATACACAGGCGTTTTGCCCAGCCGCGAATGGAAATCCAAACGCTTTGCCAAATCTTCCGACCCGACTGCCAAAGAATGGCGCGCCGGAGAAATGGTTTCCGTCAGTATCGGCCAAGGCTACAATGCCTACACGCCTTTGCAAATGGCACATGCGACAGCATCTCTGGCCAATAACGGTGTTGTCCATCAGCCGCATTTGGTCAAAGAAATATTGGATTTCGGCGCGCGCAAAATTACCCGTATCAATCCTAATCCTGAGCGTCAAATTCCGTTCAAAGCCGATAACTTCGAATACGTCAAACACGCAATGGAAAAGGTATTGAAACCGGGCGGTACGGCGCACCGTATCGGTGGCGGACTCGCTTACACAATGGGCGGTAAAACCGGTACGGCCCAAGTCGTACAAATTAAACAGGGCGGCCGCTACAATGCCGCAGCCCTGCGTGAACAACACCGCGACCACGCATGGTTTATCTCGTTTGCGCCATTGGAAAAACCTGAAATCGCTATTGCCGTTATTTTGGAAAACGGCGGTTGGGGTGCGTATGCCGCGCCATTGGCTCGTGAAATGACTGATTTTTATATGCTTCACGTCAAGCCGCAACAGTTTTCAGACGGCCTTGAGTCAGATTCGGCCAAAACTGAAACAACGGACAAGCATCAGCCTATTACCAGCATTTTCCAATCTGCCTACGGACTGACTCCGACAAGCCCTGCCTCACAGCCGGAGGTTCATCATGAATAACACATCAGCGTGGAAAAATTTCAAATCCACCATTGCAGCCCCGATTGACCCTTGGCTGTTTTTTGCCATGCTTGCCATCTACATCATGAGCCTATTCCTGCTCTATTCTGCAGACGGGCAAGAGTTCGGCCAATTGGAAAACAAAACCATCCATACCGTTTTGGGCTTTGCCCTGTTATGGATTATCGCCGTATTCAAGCCGCAAACGGCTGCCAAAGTTGCCCTGCCTGTTTACATTGTCGGCGTATTACTGCTGATTGGCGTTGAAGTCGCTGGCGTTACCGTCAACGGCTCAACCCGTTGGCTGAGTCTCGGCTTTACCCGTATCCAACCTTCCGAAATCATGAAAATCGGTATTCCCATGACCGTCGCGTGGTATTTTCAACGCTATGAAGGCCGTCTGAAATGGATACATTATATTGTCGCCCTCGTTCTGATTCTTGTTCCTGTCGCCCTGATTTTGAAGCAGCCCGACCTCGGTACGGCAGCATTGATTATGGCTTCGGGTATTTTTGTCATCTTCTTTGCCGGATTACCTTGGAAGGCCATTTTTGCCGCTATTATTGCCTTTGTGGCCGCCTTGCCGCTCTTATGGAACTACGGCATGCACGACTATCAAAAAACCCGCGTCCTCACCCTGCTCGACCCAACCAAAGACCCGTTAGGCGCAGGCTACCACATCATCCAATCCATGATTGCCATCGGCTCGGGCGGTGTATGGGGTAAAGGCTGGCTCAACGGTACACAAACCCATTTGGACTATATTCCCGAATCAACGACTGACTTTATTTTCGCGGTATTCGGCGAAGAGTTCGGCCTGATTGGCAATATCCTTTTACTGCTGGTTTACCTTATCATTCTGGCACGCGGATTGTGGATTGCTGCGCAAGCACAATCCCTTTACAGCCGTACTTTGGCAGGCGCGTTGACCATGACTTTTTTCTGCTACGCCTTTGTCAACATGGGCATGGTCAGCGGCATTTTGCCCGTCGTAGGCGTCCCCCTCCCCTTGGTCAGCTACGGCGGTACGGCTACGCTTTCCATCATGGTAGTGCTTGCCCTGCTGATGGGTATTGCTAATGAACACAAAAACCTCCGCCGCCGTAATGCGGATAACGATGACCTAACTGAAAGCAAGGAATAATATGGAACTGGGTGTAGAAATCGGCAAGCTGCTTGTGGCATTTCTCGTGCTGATTAATCCTTTCAGCGCGCTCTCAATCTATCTTGATCTGACACAAAACCACAGCACCAAAGAAAAGCGCAGAATCGCGCGTACTGCCGCATTGGCTGTTTTCATCGTGATTGTCGTCTTTGCACTGGGCGGCGGTATCTTGTTGAAAGTACTCGGCATCAGCGTCGGCTCCTTCCAAGTCGGCGGCGGTATTCTGGTTTTGCTGATTGCCATCTCCTTAATGAACGGCAACGATAATCCTGCCAAGCCCAAAATCGACCCCAATTCAGAAGAGCATCACCATGAGCAACAAGTCCGCCGCAATGAAAAAGCCATTGCCGTCGTACCCATTGCCATTCCGATTACCATTGGCCCCGGCGGTATCTCTACCGTCATTATTTACTCCTCTGCCGCCAAAAATTACAGCGATATTGCCCTAATTATCATCTCCGGCTTTCTGGTCAGCCTGATTTGCTATCTCATCCTGATCGTTGCCGGACGCATCAGCAAACGCTTAGGCACGACCGGCCTGACCATCCTCAACCGCATTATGGGCATGATGCTTGCCGCCATTTCCGTAGAGATTATTGTTGCCGGCTTAAAATCTATTTTTCCCCAACTGGTCGCTTGAAGTACAATTATCACAATAAAAGGCCGTCTGAAACATTTTCAGACGGCCTCATAAAAACATAAAAACAAAGGAGCCAACCATGTTTCACAGCACCCATGTCTTCACCGGAGAAACCATTTACCGCCGACCGGCGCAAAGCTATACCGAGTTCACCGACGAATTAAACCGCCTCCAAACCCTTCAGCAAACCTTCGCACAATCAAGCATTACCGAGCGCACCGCCCTCTTACAGCAATTTGCCGACAGCCTTACCCAAAACCAAGAACGCCTCGCCGAAATGGTTTGCGAAGAAGTCGGACGCTGCCTGCACGAATGCCGCGCCGAAATCAGCAAATCCATCGAGCTTATCCGCTACTACGTCCGCCTTGCCCCCGAACTGCTTGCCCATAAAACCATCGCCACCCAAGCCAGCCTCAGCCAAGTCCGTTTCGAGCCTTTGGGCGTTGTTTTGGCGGTCATGCCGTGGAATTATCCTGTTTGGCAGATTTTACGATTTGCCATCCCTGCCCTGTGCGCCGGCAATGCCTGCGCGGTCAAACCTGCGCCCAGTGTCGCCCGCGTCAGCGAAACCCTCTTCGGTCTTGTTCCAAAAGGTTTGCCGCTTATCGGCGCATGGTTAAGCCATGAAGACACGCTTAAAGCCATTGAAGATACCGATGCCATGGCATTTACCGGTTCGACCCATACCGGCCGCCTGCTGGCCGCCCATGCGGGCAGACATCTGAAAAAAACCGTCCTTGAACTGGGCGGCAGCAATCCGTTTATTATCCTGCCTGATGCCGATCTGCAACGTGCAGCCATCGATGCCTGCTATTCGCGCTTTCGCGATGCCGGACAATCCTGCAATGCCGCTAAACGCATCGTTGTTACCCAAGATATTGCCGAACAATTTATCCCACTCTTCCTTGCCGAGTGCGCCAAACTGCAAACCGGCAATCCCAAAGACCCGAACACCACCCTTGCCCCACTTCACCGCCAAGACCTGCGTCAAACCGTACACGAGCAGGTTGAAGATGCGGTTGCACACGGTGCGCAATGCTTAAGCGGCGGCCATATCCCTGAGGGAGAAAGCTGGTTTTACCCTGCCACGGTATTGGATCAAGTCAACCCCAACTGCCGCGTTTGGCACGAAGAAGTCTTCGGCCCGGTTGCCATGATCTTACGCGCCGACAATCCGGATCATGCCGTCGCACTTGCCAACGACACACCTTTCGGCCTCGGCGCCTGTATCTACACAGCGGACACAGCAAACGCATGGCAATACGCCGAAAAAATCCAAGCAGGCTCTGTCTTTATCAACCGCCACACCAGCAGCGACCTGCGCCTTCCCTTTGGCGGCGTCAAAGCTTCAGGCTATGGACGCGAGCTATCAGAATTCGGGCTGTACGAATTCGTCAACGTCAAAACCTATTGGCAAAAATAAACCGTTTCATTAACTCAGGCCGTCTGAAAACCTGTTTTAAGACGGCCTGATGTTGTTTAAAAAGCTGGCAAAAATATTGTATTTAATCCCGTATAAACCCTGCAAAATCAAAGCTGCTCAAAAATAGAAACCTATCTTAAAAAGCAATCCATATTCCCAAGTCCATTTTGAAGCAGCGGATTATCATGTTCTTCATTCCGATTGCTGCATTAAGCTATTTCTAAAATACCCAATAAACAAAAATACCGTCTGAAATACAACTTTCAGACGGCATTTTCAATCAAATACTACTTACCAGATTACAATTTCAAACCGGCCAGTTTAGCAGCATACGCATCCAAATCAGCGATTGGACGGGTAGCCACGCCGCTTTCCATTGCTGCTTTAGCAGTAGCTGTAGCAACGCGAGGCAACAGGCGGGAATCGAATGGGGTAGGAATCAGGTATTCCGCACCGAATTCAAATTTCTTACCGTAAGCGGCAACCACTTCTTCAGTTACCTCTTCCATTGCCAAATCTGCCAGTGCATACACGCAGGCGCGTTTCATTTCTTCGTTGATGGTGGTCGCGCCGACATCCAATGCGCCACGGAAGATGAACGGGAAGCACAATACGTTGTTTACTTGATTCGGGAAGTCTGAGCGACCGGTACCGATTACCACATCCGGACGGGTTTCTTTTGCCAATGGAGGCAGAATTTCCGGATTTGGGTTTGCCATAGCAAACACGATTGGTTTTTCATTCATGGTGTTCAGCATTTCAGGAGTCAGCAGGTTGGCACCGGACAGACCCAAGAAGATGTCTTTACCTTTAACGGCATCAGCCAATACGCGTTGGCCGTTGTCTTCGATGGCGTAGAATTGTTTGGATTCGTCCATCGAGTCTTTGTCTTCGCGGGTTTTGTAAATCACGCCTTTGGAGTCGCAGACGGTCACGTTTTCACGTTTCAGGCCGACGGCGAGCAATTGGTTCAAGCAAGCGATCGCAGCAGCACCTGCGCCAGAGCACACCAAAGTTGCTTCTTCAATTTTGCGACCGGTATAACGCAAAGCGTTCAATACAGCGGCAGCGGTAATGATGGCGGTACCGTGTTGGTCGTCGTGGAATACAGGGATTTTGCAACGTTTGCGCAATTCGCGTTCGATGTAGAAGCACTCAGGCGCTTTGATGTCTTCTAGGTTGATACCGCCGAAAGTCGGTTCCAAAGAAGCGATGATGTCTACCAGTTTTTGCGGGTCTTTTTCATCGATTTCGATATCGAATACGTCAACGCCGGCGAATTTTTTGAACAATACGCCTTTGCCTTCCATTACAGGTTTACCGGCCAATGCGCCGATGTTGCCCAAACCCAACACTGCTGTACCGTTGGAAATCACGGCAACCAAATTGCCTTTGGCAGTGTATTTGTAGGCAGTTTGCGGATCGGCATGGATTTCCATACAAGGAGCAGCTACGCCCGGAGAGTACGCCAACGCCAAGTCTTTAGACGTGGCCAGAGATTTGGTTGGGGTAACGGAGATTTTGCCCGGCACGGGGAATTCGTGGAACTGCAGGGCGGCTTCTTTTAATGAATTTTCCATTTATCGATCCTGTTTGCGAGAGAGATTTTACAGCGAACAAGTCTGAAACAGGCTGCTTCAGACGTTTAAAATTTCTAAAGTCGGGTTGTTAACAGACCGGCTTTGTAAGGGACCGTAATTTTATCATGTTCTTTTGGTGGCGCATACCGATATTTATTACATTTGTTTTGATATTTCGTTTTATTTGGTTTTATGTCTAAAAACTTCTGTAATAATATTTCTTCGCCACACTACCCTTCTTTCAGACGGCATTTTATTTAAACTTAAACATTCAATCCAAAATGACTGTCTAGCGCGGTTTCAATCTGATTTTTTACCGCATCCAGACTTTGGCTGCTGTCGATGACGGCATAGCGTTCCGGCTGTTCGTTAGCACGTTGCAGATATACTTCGCGTACCCGATTGAAAAACTCGGCTTCTTCTTGTTCAAAGCGGTCTTTCTCACGCGTTTGGTTGATGCGTGCCATTGACACTTCCAAAGGCACATCCAACAGCAAGGTCAAATCTGGGCGGAAATCGCCCTGCACCCAATGTTCAAGCGTGGCAATATCTTGTAAGGGAACGCCGCGTCCACCGCCTTGATAGGCAAACGTTGCATCGGTAAAGCGGTCGGAAACGACATGCGTGCCGTTTTTCAGGGCAGGCAGAATGACCGTTTCCAAGTGTTGCTGTCTGGCGGCAAACATCAACAGGGTTTCGGTACGCAGGCTGACTTGGGTGGCTGGGTTGAGCAGGATTTCACGCAATGCTTCTCCGGCCGGTGTACCTCCCGGTTCGCGCGTAAACAATACGGGCAGTTGGTGTTTCTCAAACCATGCTTTCATTACAGCGAGGTTGGTGGATTTTCCGGCGCCGTCTATGCCGTCAAGGGTGATAAATCTGGGTTTCATATGGATATCGTCAATTTAAAGGCCGTCTGAAACAGGAATTATAAATGTTTCAGACGGCCTATTCGGTTTATTTCTTCAAAATATATTTGCGTACAGCAGCGTTGTGTTCAGAAAGATTGTGGCTGAACTCACTCAGGCCCGTACCATCCATTTTTGAGACGAAATACAGATATTTTTCATCAGACGGATGACCCGCTGCTTCAAGCGCGGCCTTGCCGGGAAGCGCAATCGGCGTTGGTGTCAAACCGCTGCGTGTGTAGGTATTGTAAGGCGTATCTCGTTGCAGGTCGGCTTTGCGGATTCTGCCTTTATACGCATCGCCCATGCCATAGATAACGGTCGGGTCGGTTTGCAGGCGCATGCCGATATTCAGGCGGTTGACGAATACGGCGGCCACATGGGCGCGGTCGTCTTCGTGTGCGGTTTCTTTTTCAATCAGACTCGCCATAATCAGCATTTCGTACGGATTTTTATAAGGCAGGCCGCTTTGACGGTCGTCCCATGCTTCTTGCAGGTTTTCCCGCATTTTACGGTAGGCGATTTTGTAAATTTGAAGATCGCTGCCGCCGGCATCAATTTCGTAACTATCCGGAAAAAACTGTCCTTCAGGATTGCTGCTCAAGGCATCGGGCGCCACTTCGGCCATCAGTTTTTCATCGCTCCAACCGCGCGTGTCGTGGGCAATATCGGCAGTGTTGTCGATAATACGGCGCATTTGTGCAAACCGCGCGCCCTCTAGAATTTGCACGCTGACCGAATCAGGGCGGCCTTTTTTAATGCGCTTTAAAATGTCCCAAGCCGATACTTTGGCAGACAGGCGGTAAGAGCCGGCATTAAGTTGGTTGTGTACGCCCATCACATATGCGGCGGCTACCAGCACATAACGGTTATAAACGATGCCGTCTTGAGCCAGTTTGCGGCTGACGGAAGAAATACCTTGGTTTTTGGTAATGGTAATACGGTATGGTTTGCCGTTGTCTTTCGGAACAAACAACAATGCGGCAACCACGGCGGCAAATGCCGTCAAAAATACGGCCAGCCATTTCAACAATTTTTTCAGCATGGTAGGATTCTTGGTTTGTGAACGTGTCGGGCGACAGTATAACCGAAAACAAGCGCACCACGCCTGCCACCTTCCCCAACGTATGTTTTCCTATCCCGAAAGGCCGTCTGAAACCATGAATTCCCCTTCCAAAAACACTTGGCAAAACGGCCGTTGGCTGAATGCACGCCAAACTCATTCGCCCAATTTCAGCCCGCGCGAACCGGATGAAGACGTCTCATTGGTTGTCCTCCACAATATTTCCCTCCCTCCTTTTGAGTACAACACAGGGGCAGTGGAAAAATTGTTTACCAACCAAATCAACCCTGACGAGCATCCTTTTTTCAGCATCATCCATACCTTGCGCGTTTCCAGCCATTTTTTCATCAGCCGTAAAGGTGAAACCGTCCAATTCGTTTCCTGCAACGACATGGCCTATCATGCCGGCGTATCGTCATTTCAAGGCAGAGAAAAATGCAATGCCTTCTCCATCGGTATCGAGTTGGAAGGCTGCGATTTCGAGCCTTTTACCGAAGCACAATACACCAGCCTGCAAGCCTTGCTGACCGCTATTTCCGAACATTACCCGATTCAGGCCGTTACCGGTCATCAGGACATCGCGCCGGACAGGAAAACCGATCCCGGACATTTCTTCGATTGGCCACGCCTTCAAAAAGCAGGTTTCCCCATCCGGCGCGGATAACTTTCAGACGGCCTGAACAACGATTGGCAGACATAATGCTGTCACAACCGTTTATTTTCGTTATAATTCAGCTATTCATTCGGACGCATAAAGTCCGGCTCCAACGAACTTCCCGCGCAGCAAGATTCCGCACCCTGAAAAAGACGGAATGCTGCCTTTTTAAAAAGTGATTACTCCATGATTTTCATCGTCTTAGCCCTCGCCGCTCTTTTGGCGGTCATCGGTTACAACATGTACCAGGAAAACCAATACCGCAAACAAGTGCGCGAACAATTCGGCCATTCCGATAAGGATGCACTTTTGACCAGCAAAACCAAGCACGTCCGCGACAGCAAAGAAACCGGCGGCCAAGGTTTGTTTATCAAGAAAAACAAAAAAACCGAAGAGGCATTGCGTAATCTGCAAGAGCAAGATGAAATCTACGCGGCAAAAGCCAAACTGGCTCACCCTGCCCAACTTAAAACCGATGTCGAGCTGACTGTGGAAGACGACTTTTCCGCAGAAGAAAAAGTCCAACACACCGTTATCGGTTTGAACAACGAAATTACCGTAAGCCCTTCCGAAGCCGCTTCTGCTCCGGTTGAAACTGCAGCTGAGCCTGTGGCACAAGTACCATTGATCAGCCTGGACGAATTGTCTCAAGTCGAACTGCCTTGGTTTGACCCGCGCTTCGACTACATGGCCTACATCTCCCTGAAACAGGCCCAAGAATTGCACGCACTGCCGCGCCTTTCCAGCACACACCGCTTCCAAATCATCGGTTGCACCATGGACGACCATTTCCGTGTTGCAGAGCCGATTCCGGGCGTTTACTACCAAGGCTTCGTTATGGGCCTTCAGGCTGTTAGCCGTAACGGTTTGGCAGCGCGTGAAGAGTTGCAACACTTCGACCAACAGGTTGATGCTTTTGCCCAACTGATGGACGGCAAAGTTTTGCATACCGACTTGGACGCGTTCACCGAAGTCGCACAAGCCCTCGACCAATTCTGTGCGCGTGTTGACCAAACCATCGCCATTCACTTGGTTTCCCATTCCAACATCAGCGGCGTAGAGTTGCGTGCCGCCGTGGAAGATACAGGCTTCAAACTGGGTGAAGACGGCGCGTTCCACTTCGGCGACAACAACAACCCTCAATTGTTCTCCATCCATACCTTAGACAATAAACCGTTTACCAATCCTTTGCTGGATAACCAAGTCTACCGCGGCTTCAGCATGCTTTTGGATATTCCGCATGTTCCTGCCGGCGAAAAAACTTTCGACAAATTTATGGACTTGGCAGTCAAACTCTCCGGCCAACTCAGCTTGGATTTGGTTAACGACCAAATGGAAGAAGTTTCCACCCAATGGCTTAAAGACGTACGCAACTACGTTTTGGCCCGTCAGGAAGAAATGCTTAAAGTCGGCATCAAACCCGGCAGCAAACAAGCCCTGCGCCTGTTCTCTTAAAATTCCCCAATCAAAAAGCGGATATGCAATGACGGCATATCCGCTTTTTTTCAGGTAAAATCTCTTCATCTTCAATATTCATCGATTTTCAGACGGCCTCTCTATCATCAGGCCGTCTGAAAACTCTATTTCGATTGCTCATGAATCCGACCGCACAACGTATCAAATACCTGACCGACCTCCTCAACCGCTACGCCTACGAATACTACACCCTAGATGCGCCCAGCGTACCCGACGCCGAATACGACAAATTATTCCGCGAGCTCGAGGCATTGGAGCGAAACTACCCCGAGTTCAAACTGCCCGACAGCCCGACACAGCGTGTCGGTGGCGAGCCTTTGGCAGGCTTTGATGAAGTGCGTCATGAAGTGCCTATGTTGTCACTGACCAATGCCTTCTCGCCACAAGATGAAAACGGCGTGTTTGACCATGCCGAAATGTACGCTTTTGATGAGCGCGTTCGTGGCGGATTAAACGGAGAAAAACCGGAATACGTTATCGAACCTAAATTTGACGGTCTGGCCATCAGCCTGCTGTACCGCGACGGCGTATTGACTCAAGCGGCAACCCGTGGTGACGGCACAACTGGCGAAGACGTTACCCAAAACGTCAAAACCGTATCCAACATTCCCCTGCGCCTGCATGGAGAAAATATTCCCGAGCTTATCGAAATACGCGGCGAAGTACTGATGCTCAAAGCCGATTTTGCCGCTTTAAACGCACGACAAGCTGAAAACGGACAAAAACCTTTCGCCAATCCGCGCAATGCCGCCGCCGGCAGTCTGCGCCAACTCGATTCGCGCATTACAGCACAGCGCAAACTGCATTTCTTTCCCTATTCCATTGCCCGACAACAAGGCGGTTTTGTCGCGGAAGAACACCTGCAAGAGCTGAACTACTGTAAAGAGCTTGGCTTCAGCCTGCCTGATGGTAATTTCGGCTGTTTCCAAAATATCAATGAAGTATTAGCGTTTTACGAGAAAATGCAGCAAAAACGCCCTACTTTGCCTTATGAAATCGACGGCATGGTGGTCAAAGTCAACAGCTTGGCGCAACAAGAAAAACTGGGTTTCATCTCACGCGCACCGCGCTGGGCCATTGCCCACAAATTCCCCGCAGAAGAAGCATTGACCATTGTCGAAGCCATTGATGTACAAATCGGGCGCACCGGTGCAGTAACCCCGGTTGCCCGCCTGCAACCTGTATTCGTCGGCGGCGTTACCGTTACCAACGCCACCCTGCACAATCAGGACGAAGTATCGCGTAAAGACGTGCGCGTTGGTGACACAGTTGTTGTGCGCCGCGCCGGAGATGTGATTCCTGAGGTAGTGCGCGTAATTTTTGAACGCCGCCCAATGCAGGAGGCTAACGTTACCGTTTCAGACGGCCTGCAAGATGATTTGTTTGCCGAAACACCTTCTAAAACCCAAGCCAAACCGCTGCACAAACCCTACCGCCTGCCCACCCATTGCCCTATCTGCCGTAGCGAAATCGAACGTGAAGAAGGCGAAGCGGTTGCCCGATGCAGCGGCGGTATGCTTTGCCAAGCACAACGTGCGCAAGGTTTAATCCACTTCGCCTCACGCAAAGCCATGGATATCGACGGACTTGGTCAAAAACAAATCGAGCAACTGGTAGCGCAAGATTTGGTTCATCATTTCGCCGACCTCTACCGCCTCGATATTTCAACCCTGCAAAAAATGAAGGAAACAGCGGACAAAGCGTCAGCTAATGAGGAAGAACCATCAAATGGTAAGATTGAAAACTTTGAAGGCGAGACCGGCAATACTCTGCTTAGCAAAAACAATAAAAAACAGCCGACTAAATGGGCGGAAAACATCCTCGCAGGCATAGAAGCCAGCAAAACGCCCGGACTTGCGCGCTTCCTTTTTGCCCTCGGCATCCGTCACGTTGGCGAACGCACAGCCAAAACGCTGGCACAGGCATTCGGCACACTCGAACATGTCCGCCATGCACCTGAACCCATCCTCGCCTGCCTGCCCGATATCGGCACGGTGGTTGCCCGCTCCATCGCCCACTTTTTTGCCCAAGAAGCACAACAGGCGATGATAGACGAGCTGCTGGCTGTAGGTGTTGCCCCGCAAAGCCAGGCTGTCACTATCCCACCTCTACGCCATGCCGAGCCGCAACGCTGGATTGCCCGCTTACCCGATTTTAAAATCAGCGAAACCAAAGCACTGGCCTTGTGGGAGCTTGCCGGACAAAGCATAGAAGGTTTGCAAACCGACAAAGCGTTGCCTGCCGATTGGCAGACATGGCGCAGTAAACCGCAAAACGCAGCCCTGCTTGAAAATATGAAAACTTTCTTTGCTCAAACACTGTCTAAGCTTCAAGATGAAACGATTTCAGACGGCATTAATGAAGCCGTGTCAGGTAAAACCTTTGTATTAACAGGGACTTTACCCACACTCAAACGCGACCAAGCCCAAGCCATAATTGAGGCTGCTGGCGGTAAAGTTTCCGGCAGCGTATCCAAAAAAACCGACTACGTTGTCGCCGGAGAAGCTGCAGGTAGTAAATTGGAAAAAGCTCAAACTTTGGGCGTAGCCATCTTGAGCGAAGAGGAATTGCTGTCGTTGCTGGGATAAGGCAGTATATACAGTCTTTTTCGAGCCGCCTGATACTTTATCATGTGGTATTATCGTTACACACAATTACACTTTCGGGGGCTAATCCCTCAGACAAAATAGGATACCAATATGAAACCCATTAAAAAATGCGTCTTCCCCGTTGCCGGTATGGGCACCCGTTTCTTGCCTGCGACCAAAGCCAGCCCCAAAGAAATGCTGCCTATTGTGGACAAACCTCTGATTCAATATGCAGTTGAAGAAGCGGTTGAAGCCGGCTGTACCGAAATGGTGTTCATCACTGGCCGTAACAAACGCAGCATCGAAGATCACTTCGACAAAGCATACGAGTTGGAAACCGAATTGGAATTGCGTCAAAAAGACAAGCTGTTGGCACACGTTCGCGATATCCTTCCTCCGAATATTACCTGCTTGTACATACGTCAAACTGAAGCATTGGGTTTGGGTCATGCCGTGTTATGCGCTCAAGCTGCCGTTGGCGATGAGCCTTTTGCTGTTATTTTGGCAGACGATTTGATTGATGCGCCTAAAGGTGCATTAAAACAAATGGTCAATGTGTACAACCAAAGCGGTAACAGCGTTTTAGGCGTTGAAAACGTTGATCCTTCCCAAACAGGCTCTTATGGTATTGTCGAAGTTGAACAGCTGAAAAACTATCAACGTATCACCAATATCGTTGAAAAACCAAAACCGGAAGAAGCGCCTTCCAACCTTGCAGTTGTCGGCCGCTACATCCTGACTCCGCGTATTTTTGACTTGTTGACCAACCTGCCCCGAGGCGCCGGTAACGAAATCCAACTGACAGACGGTATCGCCCGCCTGCTCGACCATGAGTTTGTGTTGGCTCATGCGTTTGATGGCAAACGCTACGACTGCGGCAGCAAATTGGGTTACCTTGAGGCAACCGTGGCTTATGGTTTGAAACACCCTGAAACTGGCGAACAATTCAAAGAATTGATCAAACAATACGCTTAAGCCCAGCCATTATAAAAAGGCCGTCTGAAATTTCAGACGGCCTTTTTATACACTTATTTCTTCCAATACGCCGGAGTAAACAAAATTAAAACAGTGAAAATCTCCAAACGTCCCAACAACATCACAGCCGTACATAGCCATTTCTGCACATCGCTCAGCGCAGCATAATTATGCGACGGACCGACTGCACCCAAGCCCGGCCCTGCATTGGTAATACAGGCAATGACTGCCGTGAAGGCGGATAAAAAGTCCAAGCCTGCGGCCATCAGTAAAAAGCTGAATACGATGACCGTCATAAAGTAAATAAAAATGAACGACATAACGGTCAGCGCCATACGATCCGGAATGGAGCGATTATTGACCTTTACCGTACGAACCGCACGCGGGTGCAGCAAAATCAACATCTCGCGCAAGCTGAATTTAAACAATACCAACGCACGCACGTTTTTAATACCGCCACCCATAGAGCCTGAGCTTGCCAAGACGTTCGACAGGAAAAACATCCATAACGACACAATCAGCGGCCATTGTGCAAAGTCGGTATTGGAGAAACCGCTGGCCAATCCTATAGACACAAAGTTGAAGCTGACAAAACGCAAAGCTTCGCCAAGGCTTTGGTACACGTCCTGCTGCCACAGATACAATGCCGAAATCAAAATACTGCCCGACAAAACCAGCAGCATGGTGCGGCATTCTTCATCCTTCCAATACACCCGCCAAGAGCGGTTGCCCAGCGCAGTAAAATGGCTGGCAAAATTGATACCGCCCCAGACAGTAAAAAACATCAACGTCCATTCGACTGCTACGGAATTAAAATAGGCAACGCTGTCATCATGTGTCGAAAAACCGCCCAAGGCCACTGCCGACATCGCATGGCACAAGGCATCAAACCAGCCCATACCGGCAATATGTAAGGATACAAAGGCCGCAGCAGTTGTCAGCGCATAAGCAAACCACAACCGTTTGGCCACTTGCGAAATGCGGGGAGCCATCTTGCTTTCCTTATCCATACCCGGAATTTCTGCTTTGAAGAGCTGCGTGCCCCCCACGCCCAACATCGGCAAAATCGCCACAGCCAGCACGATAATACCCATACCGCCAAGCCAGTTGAGCATGTGTCGCCAAAAGTTTACAGACGGCGCCAGCGTATCCAAGCCAGAAATCACTGTCGCACCTGTCGTCGTCAGCCCCGACATCGCTTCAAAAAATGCATCGGTAAAACTCATGGACGGCATATAGAAATAAATCGGCATCGCCGCCACGACGGCAAAGGCCAACCACAGCATCAATACCAGGGTAAATCCATCACGCGGCCTCAATTCACGGTTGAAACGCAGCGTCAGCACCCAAGTTACACACGACACCAGCAATACGGTCACAGCCGTATAGGCAAACACGAGAAACGCGCTGTCGTGATAAAAATACGACATCAGTGTCGGCACGGCCAACAGTAATGAAAACAACAGCCCCAGCTTGGACAATACATGGACAATCGGCATCACCTTGCTTACCGCACCGCCCAATCTGAAACCCTTATGCAGATACATCATATTCCTATCATTAGAAAACAAAATGTTTCAGACGGCCTCATAAAAAAGGCCGCCTGAAACCGCATATTTTATCAAAATGCCACAATCCCGTGATAAAGAAAAACAAAAAACACTTGCCTGCTCTTTTTCTAGGAGTATAATGTTATACCATAACATTTACTGGAGAAAGAAATGAAACCTAATATCCACCCGGACAACTATCGTACCGTCCTGTTTTACGACAGCGGCGCAGACCAAGGATGGCTCATCCGTTCATGCGCCAATACCCACGGAAAAACCATGATTTGGAAGGACGGAATAGAGTATCCCCTCTTTTCGCTTGATACTTCTTCCGCGTCCCACCCGGTGTACACAGGCAAACAACGCAATGTCAATATCGAAGGCCGCGCCAGCAAGTTCAACCAACGTTACCAATCCATGATGTCTTCCTTCAGAAAGGATAAATGATGCAAGTCCTCTCATCCCTGAAAACTGCAAAAAAACGACACCGCGACTGCCAAATTGTCCGCCGAAAAGGCAAAGTGTACGTCATTTGCAAGAGCAACCCCCGCTTTAAAGCACGCCAGCGTTAAGCGGCCCAACCCATATTTCAATGTAACTCTCTGAATTTTCCGCACTTTCGTTTACCTCTAGCGCAAGTGCGGCTTTTTTTTT
>NZ_KV820419.1:72804-96354 GCF_001815375.1 Neisseria sp. HMSC065C04 | reverse complement strand
TTTTTTTTTCGAACGGCATTAATCATTCATATCAAAACTACAAAAAATCCTGCCATACTCCCGGAAACAGGAAGAAAAAGTAAATAATGGTTATCCCTATTGTGAAGCCATAAAGATATTTATAACATGCCGCTACATTCTTCCTTCAACACTGACCATAGGAGTCAAAAATGAAAGTAAAAGCCCTGCTTGCAATTGCCGCCGCCATGAGCCTCGCTGCCTGTGCCGCACCCGAAGCCCATCAACATGACCATGGTCACCGTCACGAGCACAATCATGACCACGGCCGTGCACACGATCATGATGCCCGTGTTCAATTATTCAGCTGCGAAAACGGCCTGTCTGTACAAGTCCGCAACCTGAGCACCAACCAAATCGAACTGCGTCTGGATGACAAAGTTGCCACCCTGTCTTCTGCCGTTGCAGGTTCAGGCGAACGCTATGTTGCCAACCAAGGCCTGTTCGGCAAAGGCGCTGAATGGCATCAAAAAGGCAGCGAAGCATTCTTCGGCTTCACTGACCCATACGGCAACAAAGTAGAAACTTCTTGCTCTGCCCGCTAATTTTTACTTAGCAATAGAATAGCTGAAGGCCGTCTGAAAACTTGTTTCAGATGGCCTTTCATATTGGATAAAACGAAATTTCCATTTAAGGATAAAATGCAAATATGAGGCTATTTGAAGGTTCAAAATACGTCCATACTCCACGGATAAGTAAGACCCTTTGAAAGGTATCTTCTCCGACAATGCATTATTTCAAAATCATTAAATATATATCTACCTTAATTTAAAACTTTTTCCAAGATTTCTTTAAGGTTTTCATCATCTTCATCCAAAATTAATTTTTCTGAAATATTATGAAGACAATGTTCCAAATCAATGGCTAAGGCTACTTGGTTTTGATAGGATAATTTTGGATAGAGTTCAAGTAAAACCCAATAAATGCATATACTATCATTTGAGTAAAAAATATTTGAAACGAATGGAAGTAATGTGTCTTGTCGTTCTACAAAGATTTCGACAATTTCACTAAAAACAGGAAAGTTCGCATCTCCCAACCATCCTGAGAGCCACTCCCCCATCTCAATTAATTCCTCATCGTTGCAGTCCTTAATTTTTTTGCAAGCCTTGATGTCAAACTTATCTTTAGGACGCATAGGATACCTCATTGTTATTAAAGACTTACGAATACAGAATTATAATGATTGATCTCAATTCTAGACAAATGATTATTCGTCATTCCTATATCCTCAACAAATTTTCTCTGGAGTAAGAGTTATTTTTTGCAATTAAACTCCTACCCCACAATAACTTGAAACCCTATCCTGTATTTTACCTAAATCACAAATCCCAATTACCCTTCAAAATCTATTCGCTATACGAAACAGATTCAATAAACAAAGGCCGTCTGAAAACCTATTACCAAAGTTTTCAGACGGCCTTTATCTTAGACCAAACAATTAAGCGTAATGTCTGTCTTCGCCTTTGCCATCAACGTTGTCGGCACAACGTTTACAGATGGTTTCATGACCTGCAACTGCACCCACATCGTGGGTATAGTGCCAGCAGCGTTCGCATTTTTCACCATCACTGGCTTTAGCGGTTACAGCAAGTTCATTACCTACTTTCACTTCAGCTTTAGACACCAGCAAAGCAAAACGCAATTCTTCGCCCAAAGTGTTCAGATAGTCGGCAATTTCTTCCGGAGCCGTAATTTCGGTTTCGGCTTGCAATGAAGAACCGACGGTTTTATCCGTACGCAAAGGCTCGATGGCAGCAGTTACCGCTTCGCGTGCTTCGCGGATTGCCGTCCATTTTTTCACCAATTCGGCTTCGGCTTTTTCATTGATAGATGGAAACTCATGCCATGTGTGGAAGAGGACGCTGTCTTCTTCGCCGCCGCCGATAATGTCCCATGCTTCCTCGCCGGTGAAGCACAAAATCGGAGCAATCAGCAGAACCAAACTGCGTGTGATGTGATACAGGGCAGTTTGCGCGCTGCGGCGTGCATGGCTGTCTGCTTTGGTGGTATAGAGGCGGTCTTTCAGGATATCGAGGTAGAACGCGCCCAAGTCTTCCGAGCAGAAAGAAACAATGTCTTTTACAGCGAAGTGGAAGGCGTAGCGCGGATAGAAGTCGCCCGCCAGACGCTCTTGCAGCTGACGCGCCAATACCAAGGCGTAGCGGTCGATTTCCACCATGTCTGCCTGTTGCACGGCATCTTCAATAGGATTGAAGTCGCTGAGGTTGGCAAACAGGAAGCTCAAAGTGTTGCGGATACGACGGTAGCTTTCGGTAACGCGTTTGAGGATTTCTTTGGAAATCGCCAATTCGCCGCTGTAATCGGTGGATGCCGCCCACAGACGCAGGATATCTGCACCGAATTCGTTGTAGACTTCTTGCGGCGCGACAACGTTGCCGATGGATTTCGACATTTTGCGGCCGTTTTGGTCAACCACAAAACCGTGGGTCAACAGCTGTTTGTATGGCGCACGGCCCATTGATGAGGCGCAACCGGTCAACATGGAGGATTGGAACCAGCCGCGGTGTTGGTCGCTGCCTTCGAGGTACAAGTCAGCCGGCCATTCCAATTCTTCGCGTTGTTTCAAGACGGAATAATGGGTCGAGCCGGAGTCGAACCATACGTCCATGGTATCGGAAAGTTTGTCGTAATTTTCACAATCTTCCACGCTCAAGAGTTCGCTCTTATCAAGAGAGAACCATGCTTCGATACCTTTCCCTTCGATTTTTTGGGCAACTTTTTCCAACAACTCGGCAGAGTTTGGATGCAATTCACCGGTCTCTTTGTGAACAAAGAAAGTCATCGGTGTGCCCCAATAGCGTTGGCGTGAAACCACCCAGTCAGGACGGCCTTCAATCATGGCTTCCAAACGCGCACGACCCCATGATGGGAAGAATTCGGTGTCATCAACGGCTTTGATGGCTTTGTCGCGCAGGGTTTTACCATCTGCACCTGCTTTGTCCATACCGACAAACCATTGGCCTGTCGCACGGTAAATCAACGGCGTTTTGTGACGCCAGCAGTGTGCGTAGCTGTGTTCGATTTTGCTGCTTGCCAAAAGGTTGCCGGTTTCTTCCAACCATTGCAGGATGACGGGGTTGGCTTCCCAAACGCGCATACCAGCAACACGAGGTGTTTCGCTGATGTATTTGCCTTCAGCATTTACAGGGTTGTAAAGCTCAATGCCGTATTTATTGCAGACAGTGTAGTCTTCCAGACCATGCGCAGGCGCAGTATGCACCAAGCCGGTACCGGCATCGGTGGTCACATGGTCGCCGTTGAGCATGGGAATATCGCGTTCGAGGAACGGATGATTCATGTGCAGGTTTTCCAGCTTGTCGCCGGTGGTTTCGGCAAGAATAGCAATGCCGTCTGAAAAACCGTAACGTTTGAGCGCGTCTTCTGCCAAATCTTTGGCCAACACCAATTTGCCTTTAGGCGTATCAATCAATTGATACACCACGTCTGCTCCAGCTGAAACAGCTTGGCTCGCAGGCAAAGTCCAAGGCGTGGTTGTCCAGATAACGGCAAACGCTTTGCCTTCAATACTTGCCAAACCGAATGCGGCGGCAAGCGCGGCAGTATCTTTAAATGGATAGCCCACGTCAATCGCAGGTGATATTTTGTCTTTATATTCCACTTCGGCTTCGGCCAATGAAGAGCCGCAGTCCAAGCAGAATTGAACCGGTTTCGCGCCGCGGTAGAGATAGCCGGATTTGTAGATTTCGCCGAGCATACGCACGGTATCGGCTTCGGTTTTGAAATCCATGGTCAAGTAAGGATTATCCCAGTCGCCCAACACGCCCAAGCGGATAAAGTCTTTTTTCTGGCGGGCAATCTGTTCGGCGGCGTATTCGCGGCACAATTCGCGGAAACGGGCTTTAGGCATGTCTTTGCCGTGCAGTTTTTCTACCATCACTTCGATAGGCAAACCGTGGCAGTCCCAACCCGGTACATAAGGCGCATCAAAACCGGCTTGGGTTTTGCTGCGGATAATGATGTCTTTGAGAATTTTATTGACGGCATGACCGATGTGGATGTCGCCGTTGGCATACGGAGGACCATCGTGCAGAATGAATTTCGGACGGCCTTTGGCGATTTCGCGCAGTTTTTGGTAGCGTTTTTGCTCGTACCAGCTTTTCAGCCATGCAGGCTCGCGCTTGGCAAGATTGCCGCGCATTGGAAACGGGCTCTCAAGCAGGTTTACGGTTTTACTGTAATCGGTCATTTTTTGATCTCTATTGTTGCGGTATTTCGGTTTCAGACGGCCTGATTGCTCATTTTGAAAAGAACAGGCCGTCTGAAAAAATTTAAAGGACTTATTGTAGCCCAATTGTCTTGATTTTATAAGCTTCTAGAAGCGTTTCTATGCTTCCCAAACCCTCGCATCTTCCATATCTTGCATTTTTTGTGTTGTAGTGTTGTTAACGACCAGAAATATAGTTATTGGCGTATATGCTGGATATAGTCAAAGGAGTAAGCTCCTTCAGTGTAACCAATTTTATAAAACAATTCCTTTTCTGAGCTTACAGAAAAAGTAAGCTCAATATTTTTACCATTTTGATCATTAAATATACAAAGAAATTGTTTCTTTACAATCCAAATTTCTCCTGCTTGAACCAGAAACGGCCAACCAATCAAAGTAACAAAAAGGAATGACATTAGCCTCCCTTGAGCCCCATATGTATGTGCGTCATATACCCAACGTTTGGCAATCAATACTCCAAGTCCTAAATACGCAACAATTGCAAAATCTATAAAATCCATTTATCTGCCTCTACTCAGTTTTGTATCATGATTTCTTACAACCACATAATCCAAGATTCAAATCAAATTAAGATAACTCCCAAACCCTCGCATCTTCCATATCTTGCAAAATTTGGGTTTTCAATGCTTCGATACTCTCAAATTTTTTCTCGTCACGCAGTTTGTGCAGGAAACGGACGAAGATGCGTTGGCCGTACAAATCGCCGTTGAAATCGAACAGATGAACTTCCAGCTTCTGCGAGCGGTTGTTGCTGACAGTAGGGTTAAAACCAAAGCTGGCAACACCTCGGCACGTACCGAATGTGCCGTCTGCTTCAACGACAAATACGCCGCTTAGCGCATAATGATACGGAGGAAGCTGGACATTGGCGGTAGGCGCATTGATGGTACGGCCGAGTTTTTGTCCGTGTTTGACCTTTCCGCTTAAAACGTAATCATGGCCCAATAGTCTTTTGGCGTATTCCAACTTGCCGTCTGAAAGGGCTTGGCGGACGGCAGTACTGCTGGTGCGGATGTCTTCAACGATAACGGACGGCGTGCGTTCGGTTTGCATATCGGGCTGTTGAGCCAAGAGTTCAAAACAACCTTCACGGCCGGCACCGAAACGGAAATCGTCGCCAATCAACAAATAACGCGTGTTGAGCGTTTGGCGCAAAAGCTGGTCGATAAACGCTTGCGCGCTCATATCGGAGAAAGCTTGGTTAAAACGCAAGACCCAAACGGCATCCACGCAGCCGGTTTCACGCAAAAGGCGCAATTTGGTACGCAGCGGACTGATGCGGTAAGGCAACTTTTTCCCGGCTTTGCGCGCAAAAAATTCTTTGGGCTGAGGCTCAAAAACAACAACGACAACAGGCAGACCGCGCCGGTCTGCCTCTCGTTTGAGTTTTTGTAGAATGTGTTTGTGCCCGAGGTGTACGCCGTCGAAGTTGCCGATGGTTACGGCGGCTCCTTGCGGAAATTTGGGCGCGTGTCGCTGTCCAAGCCAGATGTTCATGGGTGGTGGTATTGTGTTTGAATAGGCGGCTATTGTAAACGTTATTGCCGTTTCAATAAACCTTAGGCCGTCTGAAACCAATAAATATATGCTTTCAGACGGCCATAAAGTTTGTTAATACCTTACCACCACCAAGGATAACGGCCAAATGGATAGCCCCAATCATCGTAATAGCGATAGTAGCGGGCTTCGCGCAGCTGTTCTTGGGAAATATAGTTTTGCCATGCCATTTTGTAGCAGGCTTGGAACATCGGATCGGAAACTTTGTCGATATATTTGAGGCGGAAGGCTTTTTGTTCCGCGGTTGCGGCACCGGGTTTGCCTTCTTCGTCAAATTTGCGGCGGATCAGCGCGGCAGTTTCCTGATCGCATTGGGCTGCAAGATGTACTTGAAGATCCTGCTCATAGCGTTTCTGCGCTTGGGCGCGTGCGGCTTTTTGCTCAGGCGTGGTGGCGCAGGCGGCAAGTAATGCGGCAGCACCAATCAATAAGGTCAGGCGGATAGGATTCATCGGGTGTTTCCTTATACTCATGTATGGCTATTAATGTACGCCCTCATTGTGTAATGGGCAAGTGTGGCAACTTGGGGACACTTTAGATTATTTGTTCTTATCGGCAGACAGTTGCATATAAAATACACCCTGTATGAATGTTTAACTCAAAATCCACTCAATGAACGCTGACAAACCGCCCCACTCCTACCGATTGCGCCACCACAGGCAACACACGCCGCCGTTTTGGCAGGCGGATCGCCCGTATCTGCACGAACACAATATTTCCGATGCCCGTTTCAGACGGCTGGGCTACATCATGGCCTTTCTTGCCGGTGCAATTAATGCCGGCGGTTACTTCGCATTCTCACGTTATACCTCCCACGTTACCGGCTCAATGTCGCTGTTGGCAGATGTTTTGTATCTTCAAGAGTGGAGTGTGGCCATTATTGCCACAATCAGCGTGTTGTGTTTTGTTGCCGGAGCCGCGCATTCGGGCTGGGTGATTTTGTGGACGCAGCAAATGCGTTTCCGTGGCAGCTTTGGATTTTCCATGTGGCTGGAAGCAGTTTATCTGTTGATATTCGGTTGGTTCGGTATTGCTGCGATGGAATGGGATTTTGGCGGCTCTGATTTTATTATGCCGTCTTTGGCATTGTTTTTATTGTGTTTTATTATGGGTATGCACAATACGGTTATCACGCTTCTTTCCGGCGGCGCCATCCGCTCCACCCACATGACCGGTACGGCGACCGACTTGGGCATTGAAATTTCACGCGCGCTTTATTACTCCAAACAGCATCATCCGCGCCTGCCGCACGTCCGCGTCAACAAACCGAAAATGTGGCTTTTAAGCGGCTTGATGCTGTCGTTTTTGCTGGGCGGCGTGGTTGGCGCATGGGGTTATCATCTGGTCGGCCATCATTTCGCCCTGCCCGTTTCCGCCGTTTTGCTCATACTGGGTGCAGGTTCAGTGGGATACGATGTCAAGGTCAGATTGAAATGGGCATTTGTCAGCTGGTATCGCCGTAAAAAGAAAAACCGGAAAAAATCGTAAAGAAACTTACTTTTCATCTGACTGCAAAACAACCAAATAGTCAGAAAAATGCAGAAATGTTTCAGTATTATGTTAACTGGCAAATATTTGCGTAATATCGGGTTAAACCCATTCTTTTGCGTTTCAGATATTCGGTATCATTAATTCGTAATGACCCACGCGGTTTTTATTCATTTTTTTCAGACGGCCCGAGCCGTCATCTAAAAAGAGGATACGACATGAAATTCTTGAAACCCCTGACCGTTATTGCTACTGCAATTCCTTTGGCGCTCACCGGCTGTGTAACTGATCCTGTTACCGGCCAACAATCCGCCAGCAAAACCGCCATGTACGGATTGGGCGGTGCGGCTGTTTGCGGCATTGTTGGTGCGCTGACCCATGGCGGTAAAGGCGCGCGTAACTCCGCATTGGCTTGTGGTGCAGTAGGTGCCGGTATCGGCGGTTACATGGACTACCAAGAGAAAAAACTGCGTCAAAGCCTGGCCAATACCAACATCGAAGTTGAACGTCAAGGCAACCAAATCAAACTGGTTATGCCTGAAAACGTAACCTTCGCCACCGGCAGCGCCGCCCTGAGCGGCCATGCTCAAAGCGCCCTGTCTGCCGCTGCGCAAACTTTGGTTCAGTATCCTGACACGACTTTGACCATCAACGGCCACACCGACAACACCGGTAACGACGCCATCAACGAGCCATTGTCTCGCAACCGCGCCGAATCTGTTGCTACCTTCCTGCAATCCCGTGGCGTAAGCAGCACCCGTTTGAGCACTTTCGGTTACGGCTCCCGTCAACCAATCGCCTCCAACGCTACTGTTGAAGGCCGCGCACAAAACCGCCGCGTTGAAATCTTGATCAACCCTGATCAACGCGCCATTGATGCCGCTAAAAAACAAATGTAATCCGGCATCTGTCTGATTCCCATACTTAAGGCCGTCTGAAATTTCAGACGGTCTTTTTCTTTGTAGATTTTGTTTGCAATTTCTCCTCCTCAATTCAATCCATCATAAAATTTATTCCTTTATTAACAAGACTTTTCAATTTTTTCTTTAAAAAAACTGTATTAATACTCTAATTTTTACACTAACTTAGAGTATAATTCCTAAAATTTTAAAAACACGCCTCATGCCGTCTGAAAAACGGCAGCGAAAAACACACTTATTGATATACACATCAGCCCGTTATCCAATCCATTTCATAGGATTTCAGACGGCACCATCCAGAATCTATGAAGGAGCATCCATGCAAAACAACTTTGACCCATTGATTATCCGTGGCAAATCACTGATTCCCGTCGTACAAGGCGGTATGGGTGTAGGCGTTTCCGCATCAAAACTCTCCAGCGCGGTTGCGCGTGAAAACGGCGTAGGTACCATCGCCAGCGTCGATTTGCGCCACTTGCACGAAGATTTGCTGGCCGAATCAAAAATCGACTCCAGCGAAGAAAAATACACCCGCCTGAACTGCATCGCGCTTGACCGTGAAATCAAAAAAGCCAAAGCCGATTCAGAAGGCAAAGGCATGATTGCCGTCAACGTCATGAAAGCCGTAAAAGACCATGCCGCCTACGTCCGTCAGGCCTGCGAATCCGGCGCAGACGCGATTGTGATGGGTGCAGGTTTGCCTTTGGATCTGCCGGAAATGGCCGAGGGCTATCACAAAGATGTCGCCCTTTTCCCTATTTTGTCAGAGTCACGCGGCATTAACATCGTTTTGAAACGTTGGATGAAAAAAGGCATTTTGCCCGATGCCATCGTTATCGAACACCCAGCCCACGCAGCCGGCCACTTGGGTGCGGCAACCGTTGACGGCGTGAACGATGCCAAATTCGAGTTTAAACGCGTTATTGAAGAAACGTTTGAAGTATTCAAAAACTTGGGCTTGGAAAGCGAAAAAATCCCGTTGGTACTCGCCGGCGGCATGGCAAACTTTGAAAAAGTCAAAACAGCCTTGAAAAACTGGGGCGCGTCCGCCGTCCAAATCGGTACCGCGTTTGCCGTTACCGAAGAAGGCGATGCCCACATCAACTTTAAGAAAACGCTGGCCGGTGCGGAAACCGAAAAAGTGGTTGAATTCATGTCTGTTGCCGGTTTGCCTGCACGCGGCGTGCGCACCAAATTCCTCGACAACTACATCAAACGCGAGGCCAAATTGCAAGCCAATGCCAAAAACGATCCGCGCCGTTGCACACAAGGCCTGAACTGCCTGACCAGCTGCGGCTTGCGCGACGGTTTGGCTAAAGCCGGTCAATTCTGTATCGATATCCAACTTTCAGCCGCATTCCGCGGTGAAGTCGATAAAGGCCTGTTTTTCCGCGGCAAAGACCCATTGCCGTTTGGCAACGCTATCCGTACAGTTCAAGAAACCATTCATTATCTCTTGAACGGTTCCCTGCCCGTCGTCCCTGCCAAATAAACGCATCAATATTCAAAAGGCCGTCTGAAAACATTTAACCCTGTTTTCAGACGGCCTTTTTGTCCCAATCTATCTAAAAAATGCTAAGATTGTTGCCTGAATTTATCCGGCAGAAACATCATGAATCCATTATTGAACCACCTCAACCCCTATCCTTTCGCCCGCCTGCGTGAAGCCATGCAAGGCATTGACGCACCCGCAGGCGTGACGCCCATTCATCTGCAAATCGGCGAGCCGAAACACCCGACGCCCAAAGTCATCACCGACGCGCTGACCGCCTCCCTGCACGAACTGGAAAAATATCCGCTGACCGCAGGCCTGCCCGAACTGCGCCAAGCCTGTGCCGAATGGGTGGCCCGCCGTTATGATGGTTTGAGCCTCAATCCCGACAATGAAATCCTGCCCGTATTGGGCAGCCGGGAAGCTTTATTCTCTTTTATCCAAACCGTTTTAAATCCGGCTTCAGACGGCCCCAAACCGGTCGTTATCAGCCCCAATCCTTTCTATCAAATTTACGAAGGCGCGACTATTTTGGGCGGCGGCGAAATCCATTTTGCCAACTGTCCTGCGCCCAGCTTCAACCCCGATTGGAGCAGCCTGCCCGAAGACGTATGGCAGCGCACCAAAGTCCTGATTGTCTGCTCGCCAAATAATCCGAGCGGCAGCGTCCTGCAATTAGAAGACTGGAAAGAAATTTTTGATTTGCAAGACAAATACGGCTTCGTTATTGCCTCTGACGAATGCTATTCCGAAATCTATTTTGACAACAACAAACCAATCGGCGGCCTGCAGGCTGCAACGCAATTAGGACGCGGCACGCGCAACATTATTATGTTTACCAGCCTGTCCAAACGCTCCAACGTCCCCGGTTTGCGTTCCGGCTTTGTCGCAGGTGATGCCGAGTTGCTCAAAAACTTCCTGCTCTACCGCACCTACCACGGCAGCGCGATGAGCATTCCCGTCCAACGTGCCAGCATTGCCGCTTGGAACGATGAAGAACACGTCAATGACAACCGCCGCCTCTACCAAGAAAAATTCGACCGCGTCATCCCTATTTTGCAACAGGCATTCGATGTCAAACTGCCTGACGCGTCGTTCTACATTTGGCTGAAAGTTCCCGATGGCGACGACTTGGCATTTACGCGCAACCTGTGGCAGAAAGCCGCTATCCAAGTGTTGCCCGGCCGCTTCCTCGCCCGCGATACCGAACAAGGCAATCCGGGCGAAGGCTACGTCCGCATCGCTTTGGTTGCCGACGTGGAAAGCTGTGTCAAAGCGGCTGAAACCATTGTTTCGCTCTACCGCTGACGATTAGGCAAACAAAGGCCGTCTGAAATTTCAGACGGCCTTTTTATTAAATAATCGGATAATTTATATGGTGAAGTCCAGAAGGTAGAAATCTTCTTTACCTACGCCGCATTCAGGGCATTTCCAGTCGTCGGGGATGTCTTCGAACTTGGTACCTGCCGGCAGGCCGTGTTCGGGGTCGCCAACATCTTCATCGTAAATCCAGCCGCAAGGGCCGCACATATATTGAGCCATTTTGTATTCCTTCTATTTTAAAAAGGCCGTCTGAAACCGTATTTTCAGACGGCCTTTCGTGTGTTTTATTGTTGATATTTTGAATTTATTGAGCTGCTTCCAAAGCGGCGATTTCTTTACGCAGGTGTTTGATGGCCGGTGTTACGATGGCGACAAACATGGCCTCGCGGACGCGGCGTTGCGCCGGACTGCGCATCAGATAGCCTTTCGCGCCTGCATGCAATGCGGCAGATTGAGTGGCGTTCAATGCCAATACGGCAGCCGCTTCACGCAGTTTTAAGGTTGCCAACGTATCAGGTTTGTTGTTCCACGCATCATCGGCAAGGCGTTCGGTTTCCGCCCATGCGCCGTCCAACGCAGCTTTCAACTCATCGTAGCTGTGGTCAAGGTAAGCGTTCACTTCCGCGTTCACCACATTGGCCATGCGGATAATGCCGAGCGCACCATCAATCACACCGGCGCCGATACCCATTTGCAACAGAATGAAACCGGCTTTAATGGTCGGGATATAAGACTGGAACTGCTCAGGCGCAGCAATCACATCTTCATCCGGAATAAACACGTCTTTAAAATTCAGGCTGTAAGTGCGCGTGCCTTCCAAACCGCAGAACTCAGGGCAGTTTTGCAGGGTAACGCCTTCCCATTGGCCGCCGGTGATAAACATCACATAGCTGTCGCCGACTTGGGCGGTATTCGCCCAAATATGGTCTTCGCCGATATTGGATACCCAAGGCAAAGCGCCGTTGACTTTGTAGCCGCCGTCCACGCGATCGGCTTGCAGGTTGTGTTTTTCAATGCCGGCAAGGTGTTTGACGGTATTGGACATGCCCGTACCAGCCAAGACTTTGCCCTGCAGAATATCGGCTAAGTATTTGTCTTTAACCGCTTGGTTGGGCGATTGATGCAGATACCACGCGCAAGCCGCCTGACACCATGCGCTGAACGAAGTCGCACCGCATTCTTTACCGATTTCGCGCAATACGGCGATTTGCGTTGCCAAACCCAAACCGTTACCGCCTTCTTCAACCGTACCGGTCTCGGCAAAACCGCCGATTTTGCCCAATTCCAGCATAAATTCTTTCGGGTACAGGCCTTTGCGGTCGATGTCGTCCACCAATGGTTTTAATTTGCTTTTAACGAGTTCGGCAACATTGTTCAGTAAAGCTTCGCGTGTCATGATTTTTTCCTCTGAATAAGGTTTGAAGCGTAGATGGTTCTACTCATGAATTATTCTTGACAACAAGGATATCCCTTGCTTTTTGCTAAAAGGCCGTCTGAATTTTCAGACGGCCTTTGATGAGATTAGGCAAATGCCTGCAATTCAGGGTTGATTTCAGTTTTGGCAAGGTTGTTGACGTAGTTGCACAAGGTTGCCAAAGCAACACCCATAACGACTTCAACGGCTTGCTGTTGGTTGTAGCCTGCATCGAAGAAAGCTTTCAGCTCGTCGTCGGATACCGCGCCTTTTTTCGCCATAACAGCTTGGGTGAATGTCGCCAAAGCACTCAGTTTGGCATCGTCAAACTCACCCGCAGCCAACGCGCGTGCGGCTTTGATGGATTGTTCGGACAGCAGTTTTTTCAGGGTAGCCAGTTTGGTGTGACCGGCAACGCAGAAACCGCATTCGTTGGTACGGGCGGCGATGATTTGGACAACTTCAACTTCGCCGTCAGTCAGGCTGTTGGCCGCATTCAGCTTGCCAACTTCTTGATAAAACGCCAAAGCTTCAGGCGCATTGGCCAAAACGCCGATCAGGTTAGGAATAAAGCCGTTATTTTTCAATACGGCTTCAATGCGTGGTTTAGCAGCTTCAGGAGCGGTTTCAACTGTGTGTATGGTCAAGCGGGACATGTGTATAACCTTCTTATCTGGTGAAATGAAGTGCCTATCATAATCCATCCTTCTCCATCAGAAAAAGACTTATTGGTTATTTACCGCGAACCAAAAGTTATAAGGCCGTCTGAACGGATTCAG
Source organism: Neisseria sp. HMSC065C04 (assembly GCF_001815375.1). Lineage (NCBI taxonomy): Bacteria > Pseudomonadati > Pseudomonadota > Betaproteobacteria > Neisseriales > Neisseriaceae > Neisseria > Neisseria sp. HMSC065C04. The sequence goes on along the minus strand of NZ_KV820419.1, from coordinate 83,093 downwards.
ACGGCCTTATCAAATGATTCAACTCATTATTTCATAAAGTTTTTCAGCAGCATAGAAGCGACGTCGTCCAAGCCGAAGCCATCCGCATCTTGAGCCGTGCCGTTAGGCGTGGCTTTATCGACCAAGTCATGCAATACTTTTGCCAACAAATCGCCTGCTTGGCCGGCATCCACGCCGAACTTTTGCGCGATTTGATTCACGGTATCGCTGCCCAAAGCATTTTGCAGATCGCTGCCGGACACAGGCAGGTTGCTGGATTGGTTGGAAACCCAGCTGCTCAGAGCATCGCCCAAACCTCCTTGTTGCAGTTGGTTGATCAGGTTGCCCACGCCGCCTTGTTGTTTCACCAAATCCATCGCCATATCGGTCAGAGAACCTTGTGCGCCGTTTTCGCTGTTGCCACCCAACATTTGAGTAGCCGCATTCAAAAGATTGTCCATGAGTGCCATGACTTTTTCCTTGTATTTGTGTCTAAAAAAAGAAAACGGAGTGTAGCAAAATTTGCATTGAAAAAAATCAGGCTTAACCAAACTAAACTTCTTTTATCCCAAAGCCGTAATAAAACAAAGGCCGTCTGAAACCAAGTTTCAGACGGCCTTTATAATGAATAGTGCTATTCTTCGCGGCCATTGAAATACTCGGCCGCTCCACCTTCAAAAAACCCTTGCAAAATCGCCTGCGCCGCTACTTGGTCAAGCACGGATTTTTGTTTTCGACCAAATACTTGGGCTTCTGCAAGCAGACTTTCCGCGTATAGGGAAGACATCCTTTCGTCCACCCAATAAACCGGCAAATTAAAACGTCCGTGCAAACGGCGGCCAAACTTGCGGCTCAAACGGGTCAGCTCATGCTCCGTACCGTCGGTATGCGTCGGCAGTCCGACCACAAAATACTTGGGTTGCCATTCTTTGACCAGCTTGGCAATGGCTTCAAATTTTTCATCATTACTGTTGCCGGTTACCGTCGCTAGCGGATGGGTCATGCCCAACTCGGCATCGCCCTGTGCCACACCGATACGCGCCTCACCGAAATCAAAGGCCAAAACCGTGCCTTTTGGTGCATCAGGCATGGCCGACTCCTGAAACCAAGGCGTTCGGATTGACACCCAATTTTTCAAAAGCGGCGGCATAACGAAGCTCGTAAGGCACATCAAAAAGAATATGCTCGTCTGCAGGGACGGTCAACCAAACATTTTCTGCCAGTTCGCGCTCCAACTGCCCCTTGCCCCATTTTGAATAACCGATGCTGATCAAAGCCTTGTCCACCGCACCTTCTTTAGACAAGTTTTCAATCACATCGCGCGAAGAAGTCAGCGCGACGTTATCGGTTACCACCATGCTGTTTTGCCAACGGCCGATCGGCGTATGCACGACATAGCCGCGCTCAATCTGAACCGGCCCGCCCATCATCACGTTTTCATGTTGCAGACGCAACGGGATATTGCGGTCGGCGGCGGCGAAAATCATGTCCATGGTAATCGGCGAAGGCTTGTTGATGATGATGCCCAGCGCACCTTCTTCATCGTGTTCGCACACATAAATGACCGTATCCGTAAAAAACGGATCATCCATATGAGGCATGGCAATCAGGAAATGGTTGGCTAAATTCATATTCTTCTTAATCTATTAAGCTGATTTTATTATTTTTGGCCGTTGGCAACCGGCGCATCCACCACGCATGCACCGTAAACCGCGCCGCCTGCCGGTACCGGCGTATCGGTTTTCGCATGGGCAAAACACGATACCGCGCTCAAAGAGTTCTTCGGCGAACCTTGAACGATTTTATCGCTGTATACCAAATAAGCAAAAGACTTACGTTTCGGATCGTAGTAGCGGATAATCTGCTGGCTCTTAAATGCTATGCTGGCACTGCGTTTGAACACTTGTCGCGGTTTCAAAACCGCAGCCTCGTTATAACGGATGACTTCCGCACTTTGCACGCAGGAAACCGATGCGTCGCTGGCATCTTCTTCCAGATTGACCGTTTCTTTCAAACCGCCTTTTTTCGCGTACGAAATATAACAGGCAACCCCTTGCACATCAGGATCGTCAAAACCTTCCACTTCAATACGGTCGTTTTTACCCAGCATATGAAACACCGTACTGGCGCGTCCGATTTTATCGGTATTGTCACCGCAAGCCGCCAAAACCATGGCACCCAACACTACTAATAAATATTTTTTCATAATATCCTGTCGATGCAGACTGTCAGTTTCCAGGCAGACTAAACCCCGTCCGCCTACTCTATCGTTACTATATAAGACCGTTCGTCCATATTGCAACCCGATATTATTTTCAGACGGCCTGACAGACAGTATAATCCGTCCTATTGTTCCTACTTTGATAGCAAGATCGAACCATGCGTTACAAACCCCTCATTCTCGCCCTGTTGCTCAGTTTCTCCCTGCCAACCTATGCTGCCAAAGACGCGCCGAAAGAAAAAGCGGCCGCCGTCAAAAAAGCTGCGCCCGTGAAAAAAGAGAAAGAAGCCGCCAAGGCAGATGTCAAAAAAGAAACCTCAAAAAAACAAGCGGTAAAAGAAAAAGAGGAAGACAAAAAAGCGGTTAAAGCCAAAGCTGCCAAAGAGAAGGAAACCGCCGACAAAAACGAACGCGCTTCAGCCAAAAACAAAACGGCTAAAGTCGCCGAAGCCGCTGCCGACAATAAAAAGTCCAGCCGCAAAGCCGAAGAGCCTAAAGAAACGGCAAAAGACAAAAAAGCCGCAGCCGCAAAATCCGGCAAGGCCAAAGAACAAGACAAGAAACCTGTTGAAGATAAAAAAGACAGCAAAGCCAAAGAACCCGTAAAAAAAGCAGACCCTAAGGAAACCAAAGCCAAAGAGCCTGGAAAAAAAGCAGCCGAAGACAAAAAAGCCGAAGACAAAGAACCTGCAAAAAAAGCTGTTGACGACAAAAAAGACACAAAAGCCAAAGAGCAAAACAAAAAAGCCGAGCCTAAAGTTGAGCCTAAAGTCGCTTCTTCAGCCGACAACGATTTCAAAGCAGCCGTAACTGCCGCCGCCAACGATATGGAAACCAAGAAATCCTTTACCAAACGCAACGAGGGTTTCATTATCCATGTCAATGCCACGCTCAAACAGCTGCAACAAACACGCAACAACCTCTCCGGCATCAACCGCAAACAACGCGACGCATGGGAAAAATTCCAAAAACTCAATGCTGATGCCAACCAGTTGAAAGCCGAAGTTTCCAACACGCGCGCCCAAATTTCGCGCTTTGTGTCCGGCAACTATAAAAACAGCCAGCCCAACGCGGTTGCCCTCTTCCTGAAAAACGCCGATGCCGGTCAAAAAACCCGCTTCCTGCGTTACACGCGTTATATCAACAACGCCAACGACCAAGTCATGAGAGACTTGGAAAAACAACAGAAAGAGCTGGCGGCGCAAGAGCAAAAAATCAACAATGAATTGGCTTACCTGAAGAAACTGCAAGCCAATATTCAAGCTTCATTGCGTCAACAAGGCGTAACCAATACCGCCGAACAAGCCGAAAGCCGCCGTCAAAACGCGCAAATGGCCAAAGAAGCGCAAAAGAAAATCAACCACAGAGAAAACGAGCAACGCCTCAACAATCTCTTGAAAGATTTGGAAAAACGCAAAGCCGATCAACGCAAAGCCGAAGCCGAAGCGCGTAAAAAAGCCGCCGAAGCCCGTTTGGCCGCCGCTGAAAAAGCCCGCAAAGAGCAGGCTGCCGCCCAGCAAAAAGCCGAAGCCGAACGCGCCGCCATGTCCACGCTAACTGACGAAGACATGAAACTGCAAGCCCCGAACACCCAAGGCTTTACCGTCAGCAACGCCAACAGCTTCAGCCGTATGCAAGGCCGTCTGAAAAAACCGGTCAACGGCACACTGGCAGGCCTGTTCGGTCAAGACCGCGGCGATGGCGAAGTTTGGAAAGGCGTGTTCTACAATACTGTTCCTGCTCCGGTCAGCAGCATTGCCTCAGGCACGGTTACTTTTGCCGGCGAGCTTGAAGGCTACGGCAAAGTGGTCGTCCTCGACCACGGCGACGGCTATGTCAGCATTTACTCCGGCCTGAACGAAATCGACATCGCCCAAAACTACGCCGTCAATGCCGGCAGCAAGATTGGTACCAGCGGTACTTTGCCGTCGGGCGAAACCGGCCTTTACCTTGAAGTCCGCTACAACGGACAAGTCATGAATCCGCTTTCATGGATTAACTGATATTTTAGACGGCCTGAGTGAATTTTCCCCTTCAGGCCGTCTGAATTTTCATCATAAACTACAATAAAACACGATTTTCACGCCTGTTCAGCACATTAAACAACAAACTTTTACCTTAAACTTATTGTTCCAAGCGTTTAAATCACATAAAGTCAACGGGTTCAGAGAAAACAAAAACCACTTTGCTTACCGTACACAAAAAGAAAGTCAAACGAATGTCAACAAAATCCACTTTGAAAAAAGTTGCAATCTACACTCTCGGCGCATTTAGCGGCATCGCCCTCAGTCTGAGTGTACAAAGTTTTGCCGCCGAAAAAGACAAAAAGACAACGAGGCCCTGCCCGTGCAAACCATTCGCACCATGGCAGAAGTGTACGGCCAAATCAAAGCCAACTATTACCAAGACAAACCCGACGCCGAGCTCTTTGAAGGCGCAATGAAAGGCATGGTATCCGATCTCGATCCGCATTCCGAGTATATGGATAAAAAAGGCTATGCCGAAATGAAAGAATCCACCAGCGGCGAATTCGGCGGTCTGGGCATGGAAATCGGACAAGAAGACGGCTTCGTCAAAGTCGTTGCCCCGATTGAAGACACTCCGGCAGAACGCGCCGGTGTGAAAAGCGGCGACTTCATCGTCAAAATCGACAATACCTCTACACGCGGCCTGACCGTCAGCGAAGCCGTCAAAAAAATGCGCGGCAAACCGGGTACCAAAATTACCCTGACCCTTTCACGCAAAAATGCCGACAAACCCATCGTCGTCAACCTGACCCGCGCCATCATCAAAGTCAAAAGCGTGCGCCACCATCTGCTTGAAAAAGACTACGGCTACATCCGCGTCTCCCAATTCCAAGAGCGCACTGTTGCCGCGCTCAACGAAGCCGCACAAGCCCTCGTCAAAGAAAACAAAGGCCCGCTCAAAGGCATCATCCTCGACTTGCGCGATGACCCGGGCGGCCTGCTCAACGGTGCAGTCGGCGTATCCGCAGCCTTCCTTCAACCTGACGTAACCGTTGTCAGCACCAAAGGCCGCAACAAAAAAGAAGGCATGGTTCTCAAAGCAACTGCTGAAGACTACATCACCACCAGCGGCAAAGACCCGTTGGCCGGATTGCCTGCCGAGCTGAAAACCATTCCTATGACCGTCCTGATTAACGCAGGCTCGGCCTCCGCTTCCGAAATCGTTGCCGGTGCATTGCAAGACCACAAACGCGCCGTCGTCGTCGGCACACAAAGTTTCGGCAAAGGCTCAGTACAAACCCTGATTCCGCTTTCCGGCGGCAGCGCAGTCAAACTGACCACCGCCCTTTACTACACGCCAAACGACCGCTCGATTCAAGCACAAGGCATTGTTCCTGACGTTGAAGTCAAAGATAAAGACCGCGCCTTTGAAAGCCGCGAAGCCGATTTGGTCGGCCATATCGGCAATCCGTTGGGCGGCCAAGACGTCAACAGCAGCACTGAAACGCCTGCCAACTCAGAAACCAAAGCCGATAAAGATAAGTCTAAAAAAGACAAAGACGAAGATATCTCCAGCCGCCGCATTCCCAATCCGGCCAAAGACGATCAGCTCCGCAAAGCCTTGGACTTAGTGAAAAATCCAGCCGAATGGCAAAAATCTTTGGGCTTGGCAGCGAAAAAACCTGCGCCGAAAAAAGATGCGGATAAAGACAGTAAGAAATAAACCTGTTATTTCTCAATAAAAAAGGTCGTCTGAAAACGATATGATTGTTTTCAGACGACCTTTTCTATGTTATTTCACTCCCCAATACACCAGTCCCTTATATGGCAACTTAATGTTAGGCAACCAAAAATCTTCTCCCTGCCAACCTTTGTCTTTATTTCCTACTACTTGATAAAGTGTAAGGAATAAATCATTGGGATATTTTTCTCCTAATTTACGGTCGTCTTCCGAAAGCATTGTGCCAGTTGCTCGAGAAAGTTTACGTCCTGTTTTGATCAAAACGTAAGTTTTAAAACTTGGACGTTGTGCCTTTAATGCTTCTACACCAGCAATAAATTTTTCCTTATTCCAGTCATCTGGGACATAATGACCCAATTTATCTAGAACCAAGAATAAATCTTCTATATCTATTTGATATAAATCAGATTGAATTTCATCTTTCAAAATAGAAGGCAAAATCTTGTTAATCTCCGACAAATTATCCTCGTTTGGGTGAAGTGGAAAATAATTCACACCACCCACAATTTGATTGATACTGTCGAATTTCAATACATTTTTTCGAGTCGGATTGATATTTTTCGGATAAATAACCTGAATATTGCCGTCTGAATTTTTTGCCTGCTCAATAATCAGATTATTTGCTTGATTGAGTTGTACAAAGAAGTAATAGACATCAAACGGAATATAAAGCCGTAATAATGATTTATCACGGTCATATCCAAAAATACGCGAATGTTGCCAGAAAGTATCTGCATTCGGTTTTTTAGCAGTGCGACTATAATAAACCGTTTGTAGTTTTGGAATAGTTAAGCCTCGTCCAATCACATTCCCACCAATAATAATGTTAAAGCCTCTTTCTAAATCAAAATCTGATTCTGTCTGCGAGTTAACGACGAGAGTATAAATTTGCTTATTTTCTAAAAGTTCTGTTAGTTTTTCATAAATTTCCTCAAAATGATGAATATCAGGCTTAGTCTTTTGTAAATCCAAATAGTCTTCTTTAAAGCTGTCTGCAAGATTCTCCCCGCTATTAATCGCTTGTACCAAATCATTCAAAAAGGCTTGGATTTTTTGAGAGAAGGCTTGATGGTCTTGGATTTTATAACTTGGATGTAAAGCAAAATTACAATTGGTTTTACCGCATAAAGCAAACTCTGCACAAGTAAGCAGAAAACTGTGCAATGCCTGTTTTACCCCTTCGGCAATTTCACCACTCGCATCTTTCATATCGTCCAATTCACTGTCAATGAAGCGAACGATATAGCTTGGAGGATCAGAGAAGACAAAGTTGCCACCGATGTATTTTTCACCAGCTTCAAAGAAATGGATAAATTCAGGTTGCCAATCAGATTCTTCATGTTGCAATAAAAGCGATTGAGGCGTGGCGGTCAACTGAATAAATAAGCTTTGACAACAGGAATTCTTAATGTCATTTAGCAGTTTATTGATAGTACTGACATCTTTATCCGGCTTATCAGCATTAGTATTTAGGCTGGCTGCATCGGCTTCATCGTCCACAATAACCAAAGGATAGCCTTTCAGGCTACTTTGACTGGCAAACAAATTACGCCAACGTTTCAATACACGGGCATTCTTTTTAATCACAACCAAGATGGGATTATTTGCCTTCATTACCTGCATAAAACTTCGGTCATCATTTTCAGACAACACAATAAAATTTTTCAGATTAGCTTCGGCACGCTTGACTGTTTGTTCCTGTAAATCTACGCTGTCAGTAGTAAGATACAAAAAAACTTTGTGGTCGCCATCATCAGCCAACGCACTTAATACACCCAAAACCTGTGCCGTTTTGCCACTTTGAACATTGCCCAGCAATAAAACATTTTGAGCAATTTTCGGTTCGGTTTGTGATAATTTCCCCATAAAACCATCAACGGTATTTTTAACAGAATCAGCTAATTCAGGCGGGGTCAATTGATTCAAGTAGGTTTGCAACATTTAGTTTTTCCCCTTAAATGAGAGCAGCCAAACATCAGGATTGTCGGTTGAACGGAACTCAAAATGATCGTTACCGTATTGACGTAAGGTTTCATGCGTAATCTTCTCGTTATTTTGCAGACAACCACGATTTTCCAAACGACCTTTAATCCATTTGCCAAGTGTTTTCAAATCATTTTCTGAGCGGAAATTTTTGGAATAATCTCCCGATGTCTTACATTGAAATTGCCAACCATCATCAGTAATAACTGTAAAAGACTTCAGAATCGGATAACCTTCTTGTGAAGTGATGTCTTTGGATACAATCAACTCTACTTCATACCAGGGTCGTGGTTTGACAAACCCCCGTTTATCTCGTCGACCTTCTCCAAAAAATACATTCAAATTACTTTTTTCTTCGGTTTTAGCTGGAATTGAGAAATGATATTCTGACTTTTGGGCAAATAGTTGCCGAATCTTTTCTGGTACAATTTTTTGTACCCCCAAACAATTTTCTAAATGACTGTTATGTTCAATAAATGTACTCGGCCTCTCAACTTCTTGGATATTTTTGCCTAGCTTATGAATGGTATTTTGAATATCTGCCTGCAACATCTGTGCAACCTTACCGTCCAAATGTAACATAGTTTCATAAGTACGTTCTGTACTATCCCAAAAACACGTTAAGTTAGCAGAACCAATTAACCCATTGATCTGTCGATAATTTTTAAAGGAATACATTTTTCCGTGAAATTTCACAAAAGGAGAAACATAGACAGCTCCTCTTTTCTCATGTTGCAAAAAATCATTTAGTTTACATAAGCTGTCATATTGCAAATGGCTAAAACCTTCCAAATAATGCATTCCAACCAATAAATCTATTTTTTGAATGTGATCGTTTAGCTCCAAAATTTTATGTAGCTCAACCACTGCGTCATTAGATACATAACCTGTTACCATCAAAACTTCATCCGCTGATTTAAATAAATCCATCCAAACTGCATTAAGCGATTTTTCAGTAATTTTGGCATTGGCGATATTGGAAAAAACTGTATTCATTGTTTTCCCCCTCGAATTTTGCTTAGTCGGTCATGAAATAAAACATCCTTCTCTGCTTTCAATTTCTTATGTAAATCTACTTTTTTATAGTTGCCTGAAAAAATTGGTAAGATAGCCTTTGCTAGCTCAACTACACCTTGAGGAGGAACAGCATTACCAATCTGGCGACGTACTTCAGTTGTTGATCCGACAAACTCAAAATCATCAGGAAAACTTTGAAGCCTTGCTCGTTCTCTATTAGTAAAAGCACGCGGTTCAGGGAAGTGATAGCCCCAAGTACCACCGCCACCTGCTGCAATAATTGTTTTTGATGGCTCGTTCCGATGCATACGACGATAAACGTGGCTAATCATACCTTTCACATATAAAGGATGATCTTTAGGAATATCAGTAAAATTTCCACCTTCAGGAATTAATTCCAACATACGGCGTGTTTTATCACTAATTTTTAGTAATTCATTATTACTAACATTTTGTGGAATATTAGATATTGCTTGACCAGCAGTTACATATGGTTTTAAGCCATTTTCGCCAGTTTCATTGTGCGTCGGTTTTGGATGATGAAAATCAAATCCTGTATCTAAACGTACTCCGACAATCAGAACACGTTCACGAAATTGAGGTACGCCAAATTCAGCAAAGTTATACAGCTTCGCCTGAACGTAATAACCGCAATTTTCAAAGTCGGTAATAATTTGCTGGATGGCTTTTTTCTTGTTGGCAGTCAACAAACCTTTCACATTCTCAGCAACAAAAACTTTCGGTTTTTTTGCATTTACAAAACGTAAAAAGCTTTTATAAAGATTGCCGCGCTCACCCTCTAAACCCGGCTGTTTCCAAATCATGGAAAAATCTTGACAAGGGAACCCGCCTAAAATGATGTCGCAATCGGGAATAGTTGGATCATTCGGATCAATTTGTTCAATATCACCTTCTACGATGACATCTCCGATATTTTTACGGAAACTTTCGCAAGCCCAATGGGAAAAATCGTTCGCCCAAACAGTTTCATAACCAGCTTGGTGAAAACCCAAATCTAAACCTCCACATCCTGAAAATAGAGATAGAATTCTGGGTTTATTGTCAGATGAATTAAAATTTGCGATTTGTTTAGATGGCATAGGATTTCACTCCTATGCATAGATTTGATAAAAACCCTTGAAGGGATTTTAATAGAGAACTAGGCAAGGCAAGGCAAGGCAAGGCAAGGCAAGGCAAGGCAAGCTTACCATCGTTATTTTGAAATAAAATCATTTTTCTAAAACTTCCATGTAAATTTTTCCTATTATGCCGCAAAAAAACAGCAAATGCCGCTGCATTAAACAAGTGATGAATACTTGAAATTATAAATAAAGTATTCATAATCCCAAGGTCGTCTGAAAACGATATGATTGTTTTCAGA
>NZ_KV820419.1:59429-72704 GCF_001815375.1 Neisseria sp. HMSC065C04 | reverse complement strand
GAAAACGATATGATTGTTTTCAGACGACCTTTTCACACATCAAATATTCCACAGGGAAAACACTATGGCAAAAGCCCCCAAAACCATCTACCAATGCTCCGAATGCGGTGGCACTTCCCCGAAATGGCAGGGCAAATGCCCGCATTGCGGCGAGTGGAACACACTTCAGGAAAGCCTTGCCGCGCCTGAGCCGAAGAATGCCCGCTTCCAATCTTGGGCGGCGGATACCTCGACCGTCCAATCCCTATCCGCCGTTACCGCCACAGAAGTGCCGCGCAATCCGACCGGCATGGGAGAACTTGACCGCGTATTGGGCGGCGGTTTGGTAGACGGCGCAGTCATCCTGCTCGGTGGCGACCCCGGCATCGGCAAATCCACGCTGCTGTTGCAAACCATCGCCAAAATGGCACAAAGCCGCAAAGTGCTGTACGTTTCCGGCGAGGAATCCGCCCAACAGGTTGCCCTGCGCGCGCAACGTTTGGAGCTGCCTACCGAAGGCGTAAACCTGCTTGCCGAAATCCGAATGGAAGCCATTCAGACGGCCTTGAAACAGCATCAGCCCGAAGTCGTGGTCATCGACTCCATCCAAACCATGTATTCCGATCAAATCACTTCCGCCCCCGGCTCCGTGTCGCAGGTGCGCGAATGTGCCGCCCAACTGACGCGCATGGCGAAACAGATGGGCATCGCCATGATATTGGTCGGACACGTTACCAAAGACGGCGCGATTGCCGGCCCGCGCGTGCTGGAACACATGGTCGATACCGTGCTGTATTTTGAGGGCGACCAACACTCCAACTACCGCATGATACGCGCCATCAAAAACCGCTTCGGTGCGGCAAACGAATTGGGCGTATTCGCCATGACCGAAAACGGTTTAAAAGGCGTATCCAACCCGTCCGCCATCTTCCTTGCCAGCTACCGCGACGACACGCCCGGCTCGTGCGTTTTGGTCACACAGGAAGGCAGCCGCCCGCTTTTAGTCGAAATTCAGGCATTGGTCGATGACGCACACGGCTTCACCCCCAAACGCCTCACCGTCGGCCTCGAACAAAACCGCCTCTCCATGCTGCTTGCCGTCCTCAACCGCCACGGCGGCATTGCCTGCTTCGACCAAGACGTGTTCCTCAACGCCGTCGGAGGCGTCAAAATCGGCGAACCCGCCGCCGACCTTGCCGTCATCCTCGCTATGCTCTCCAGCTTCCGCAACCGACCCATGCCTGAAAAAACCGTGGTTTTCGGCGAAATCGGCTTAAGTGGCGAAGTCCGCCCTGTTGCACGCGGACAAGAGCGGCTCAAAGAAGCGGAAAAACTCGGCTTCAAACGCGCCATCGTCCCCAAAGCCAATATGCCGCGCAATGCCAAAGAGTTTCCGAACCTGAAAATCTACGGCGTCAGCAGTTTGCAGGAAGCAATTGATGTTTGTCGTGACGGGGACTAAACCGTTTCGATAATCTGATTCAAAAAAACAATCATCTAAAAGGCCGTCTGAAAGTTTTCAGACGGCCTCTCTTTAAATTTAAATAATTTTGTTATATTATAACGAACGACTTTATTCTATCTTTTCTACACATCGAAAATCGGAGAGAAATCATGAAAAAAACCGCTTTGCTTATCGCATCTGCCTTCCTGTTCAGCACTGCCGCACACGCCCATCGCGTTTGGGTTGAAACCGCCCACACACATGGCGGGGAATACCTTGAAGCCGAATTGGGCTATGGCGAATTCCCGGAGCTTGAGCCCATCGCCAAAGACCGCCTGCACATTTTCAGCAAACCCATGCAACTGGTGACTGAAAAAGGCAAAGAAAACATGATTCAAAAAGGCACATACAATTACCAATACCGCAGCAAACTGCCGGTCAAAGACGGCAGCTACTTGGTAACCGCCGAATACCAACCGACTTTCTGGTCAAAAAACAGCGCGGGCTGGAAGCAGGCAAGCATCAAAGAAATGCCTGATGCAAGCTATTGCGAACAAACCCGTATGTTCGGCAAAAACATCGTCAATGTCGGCCACGAAAGCGCAGATACCGCCATCATTACTAAGCAAGTCGGCCAACATTTGGAAATCGTACCTTTGGACAACCCTGCTAACGTCCACGTCGGCGAACGCTTTAAAGTCCGCGTCCTCTTCAATGGCGAGCCGCTGCCCAACGCCACCGTTACCGCCACATTTGACGGCTTCGACACCAGCGACCGCAGCAAAACCCATAAAACCGAAGCCCAAGCTTTCTCAGATACTACCGATGACAAAGGCGAAGTCAGCATCATTCCATTGCGCCAAGGCTTCTGGAAAGCCAGCGTAGAACACAAAGCCGATTTCCCCGATCAAAGCGTGTGCCAAAAACAGGCGAACTACACTACTTTGACTTTCCAAATCGGTCATTCACATCATTGATTTCTCCATAACAAAAGGCCGTCTGAATATTTCAGACGGCCTTTATTCATCCTATTTAAGGACGATGCGGCGCAAACTGCCATTGTCCCAATTCCAAATTCAAATCAAACAGATTCAGACGGCCTATTGCCACACGGACCAAGCGCAAACATGGAAAGCCTGCTTTCGCCGTCATCCTTCGCACTTGACGGTTTTTCCCTTCCGAAATTTTGATTTCCACCCAAAAATCAGGCACGGATTTACGCACGCGAATCGGCGGCACGCGCGGCCATAAAACATCCGCTTCACCTTCTTCCAATACCCTGACCTCAGCCGGACGAGTGATAAAATCACCCAAATCTACGCCACGGCGCAACAAATCCAATTTGGCTTCATCAGGAGAACCCTCCACCTGCGCCCAATAAGTTTTGACCTGCTTAAATTTCGGATCGGCAATCTGCGCCTGCAAACGGCCATTATTGGTCAGCAGCAGCAAACCCTCGCTGTCCGTATCCAAACGGCCGGCCGGATAAAATCCCGGTTTCTCGACAAAATCCTTAAGGCACTGATGTTTTTCATGTGCAGAAAACTGGCAAATCACGCCATAAGGCTTGTTTAGAATAATCAAATCGTTCATTTCACACTTTCAGACGGCCTTAGATTTCAAGAAATTCCGGATAATAAAAAAGACACCGTATAAACGGTGTCTTTCATATTTGGCGGAGTAAGAGGGATTCGAACCCTCGATGCAGGTTGACCCCACATGCTTCCTTAGCAGGGAAGTGCCTTCAGCCTCTCAGCCATTACTCCTAAGGAAGACCGCAATATACGCTTTCCGCCCTCCTTCGTCAAGCATTACCGCCCCAAACTTTCTTAACGCCATGAAATCATTTAAATAAAAATATAATATTTTTTACATCATCCTATTTTTATACTTCTTTCATATATGTTAAAATGATTCTGTTTTCTGTAAACCTTTTTTCACACCCCTTATTACAAAGGAGTTCGTATGTTACGTTTTTCTGCTTTGGTTGCCGTATCCGCCCTGATGCTTGCCGCTTGCTCACAATCCGGCGATTCCCAACCATCTACTTCCTCCTCTCAAACTTCTACTCAAAAAACAACTGCCGCCGGCTCTGCCTGCCACAGCATGGGTGAAGGCCATAAAGTCAATGGCAAAGGTCAAAACGACATTTATATGTGTAAAGTCGATGTAGCTTTGAACTCTGCCGAAGCCAAATCCGCTTTGGATCCTAGCATCCGCGTTCACTACGGCAGCACATCCGGCGCGACTTTGACTTCCCGTCAAATCTCCAACTCAGTCGGCAAAACCCCTGATGAAACCTGTCAACGCGCATTCTTGAGCGCGGTTAAACGTTTCCAAAGCACTGCACATCGCAAAAAAGCCAAATCCGTTCATCTGGTTAGCTACTTTGACAAAGTAACCAAAGGCGGTAACGAGTACGAATGCCACATCGCTACATTCAACAGCCGTGTGGTTTTGAAAGGCAGCTTCCACTAAGCAATGTCAAAAATGCCGGACTTCAACATGAAGTTTGGCATTTTTCTATTTTATGGATACGACACCCCTTCACTGCCTGCTGACAGATCCGTCTTTTGCCGCCTGCTACGACCATGCCTCTCTAAACGCAGCTGATTCCCAACGTTTGGCTGCCACGCCGCAACTGGCGCAGCGTCAAGACTGGCAAGTCAGCCGAGCGTTAAAACAGCAAACCGATTTACCGACTGTATCGCTGAGCCACAGTCAAGGCTTTGCCGCTTTATTGTGTGCGCCTCAGCCCTTAACAGCCGGTGTCGATATCGAATTTATCCGACCGCGCGATTTCAAAGCGCTATCGGCTTTGGTCTGCACGCAGGAAGAACAAGACTTTTTGGAAACGGAAAACTGGCCGTCTGAAACGTTTTACCGATTGTGGTGTTTCAAGGAAGCATTGATTAAAGCTGCGAATTTGGATTTTCCGTCGGATATGAAATCGGTCGGCTATGTTTTCGATTCAGGGCAACCCGTCGGTTTACGCGCTGGAAAGCAAACCGATTGGCACGGCACAAGCGCGATTTTGGCGGATACGATGGCACTTGCCTGCGTTTGGAAGGGAAAAGCCGTCGCTCTGCAATGGCAGTTTTTCGGTTCGCTCAAGCCCAATGATTTAACCGACCGGCAAACTATCTAACAACTGACAAAATAATAATAATCTGATTTAATTTACTGCACTTTACTTATTCCACACACCAACAGCAGCATTTGCAAAAGGCCGTCTGAACGATGAATCTTCGCCTCCTAAACCGCCTCTATACTGCCCTTATCCTGTTTCTTACCCTGTTTTTGGTTTATGCCTTTGCTTCACAAACGCGTATCCAAACCGATTTGACCGCGTTATTGCCAAGCGAGCAGCAACCCGATGCCTTACTGACAGCCGCAGATAAAGCCGCAGAAGCGCAGCTCAATTCGCAAGTTATTTTGCTTGCCGGCAGTACCGATGCCGAAACTGCTTTTCAGACGGCCTCACAAATTGCCGACGCATGGCGCAAAAGTGGCGTATTTGAACAAGTCGACAGCAGCATGACGCCGAATTTGGACAAAGTGCGGGCGGATATGCAGAAGCTGAGCTTGGCGGTTTTGCCGCAAGACGAAATCCGCCTGCTGTTTGAGCAGCCGCAAGCCTATTTTCAGGCTCGGGCAGAAGCCGCGGCCAATCCGTTTGCCGCGCCCTCGCCTTTGTCTTTAGAACAAGACTGGCTGGGCTTCGGACGCTTTGTTGCCGACAAAGCCAATCCGCAAAGCCGTTTGCAGTGGGACATGGACAACAGCATGCTGTTTGCCGAAGACAAAGGCAAAACTTGGGTATTTTTGCGCGGACGGCTCGCCGGCGGCGATCAATTCTCCGGCAACGATGCCCTCTTGCCGCTGATGGCGCAAAGCCGTCAAATCGCTTCGGAAAACGGCGCGGAAACCTTAAGCGCAGGTGGCGCATTGTTCGCCGCCGTATCCAAAGCAGCCGCAGAAAAAGAAAGTCGGCTGATGAGCATGGTCGGGCTTGGACTGACCTTTGCGCTACTTTTATGGGTCTTCCGCAGCGGCCGAGTATTTTTGCTGTCCTTGCCGCTGGCAGCCGGTATGTTGACCGGATTGGCAGTTGCTTTATTGGTGTTCGGCGAAGTGCATATCCTGACCATCGTCATCGGCACCAGCTTGGTGGGTATGTTGGTGGATTTCCCGTTGCACTGGCTTGCTCCGTCGGTATTCGGGCCGTCTGAAAAGACCGTTTGGCAGGCTGAATCAGCAATGAAACATGTCTTGCCAAGTTTTGCCGTCAGCCTGACAATTACCGTCTTGGGCTACGCGCTGCTGTGGTTTACCCCTTTGCCTGTATTGCGCCAAACCGCGGTATTTTCAGGCTTCGCTTTATTTGGCGCGTTTGGTGCCACCGTTTTATGGCTGCCGCCGCTGTTTCGCCGCTACCGTGCCAAAACCGTGCCTTTTGCCGCATTAACTGAAAAGCTCTATTCCTTGTCAGGCCGTCTGAAAAACCGCCTGCACAAACGCGGATGGTTAATCGTGGGCGGAATTTTGCTGGCAGTCGGACTGTGGCGCAGCGACTGGCGTGACGACATCCGTCAATGGGTCAATATGCCGACCGCGATGTTGGCCGAAGTACAACAAATCGGCCAGTTGAGCGGCACGGATTTTGGCGGCAAATATTTGGTGGCCGAAGCACAAAGCGAAGACGCCCTGTTGAAGAAAACCGCCGAACTCGGCCGCGCCCTGCAGCCCTTAATCGCGCAAGGCAAACTGTCCGGCATCCAATCGCCCGACCAATTCATCCTGCCGACAACGGAGCAGCAAAAACTGCAAAACCGCCTGCGCGAATTGACCAAGTTGCCTGATAGCTGGAAACCGCTCACAGAAATCGGTATTCCGCGCAAAACCGTGCGCGATGCTCTGCTGCAAGCTGCCGATACGCAACCATTGTCGCTTTCAGACGGCCTGAATACCGATTTGGCAGAAGCTTGGCGTTCCTTGTATTTGGGCGAAGTGGAACTAGGCCGTTTTGCCGCCGTCGTGCGTTTGAACGGCATGACCGATGAAGCCGCCGTACGCGCCGTGGCGCAACACGTCTCCGGCGTACATTGGGCTGACAAACGCGCCCACTTAAACGAGCTTTTCCACCACACGCGCAATCAGGCCGCATGGTTGAAACTGGCTTCCTATGCGTTGGCATGGCTGCTCTTGTGGAAAATGTTTGGTTTCAAACGTGGCAGCAAAATCCTTGCCGTGCCACTGGCCGCCGCCATCTGCACCGTTGCCGTACTCGGTTTGGCCGGCATTCCCGTCAGCCTGTTTGCCATGTTCGGCCTGCTTTTAGTATCCGCCATCGGCGTGGACTATGCCGTCTATGCCGCCACTGCACACCACAGCGCGCCGGCAAAATTAGGCGGTATGCTGCTTGCCGCCGCGACAACAGCCATTTCCTTTGCCCTGCTCGCCATCAGCAGCACACCCGCCGTTGCCGCGTTCGGCATGACAGTTACCATCGGTGTGGCATTCAATATTTGGCTGGCAGGCACATTGTTGAAAAATTAGACAAAAGATGAAGACGATTGAAATTAAGGCGATATTTTGTTTCAACTTCTATCGTCACGTTGTAAGAGGCCGTCTGAAAAACTTCAGACGATAGTTTAAACATTTTTTTATCATTAAAATCAAAGGTATTTTCAAATGTCCGTAGAATTTGACGTTGCCGTTATCGGCGCAGGCCCTTCAGGTTCGGTTGCTTCCGCTTTGCTGAACAAACAAGGCTTTAAAGTTTGCGTATTGGAAAAGCAACATTTCCCGCGCTTTGTTATTGGCGAAAGCCTGTTGCCGCATTGCATGGAAATGTTGGAAGAAGCCGGTTTTGCCGATGCAGTGCATGCCGAGCCCAGCTTTCAATTTAAAGACGGCGCTGCGTTTTCATGGGGCAGCCGTTACACAGATTTCAACTTTACTGAAAAATTTTCAGACGGCCCCGGTACTATTTATCAAGTGCGCCGCGGCATCTTCGACAAAATCCTGATTGATGAAGCGGCAAAACAAGGCGTCGATGTCCGCTTCGGACACGGCGTAACCGCGTTTGACAACAGTGGCGACGTGGCACGTTTGAGCGTTGCGACCGATACAGGCGAAAACTATGAATTGACCGCCAAATTCGTCTTGGATGCCAGCGGTTACGGCCGCGTCCTGCCCCGCCTTTTGGACTTGGAAAGCCCGTCCGAGCTGCCTCCACGCCAAGCCCACTTCACGCATATCGACGACAACATCACCAGCCCGAAATTCGACCGCAATAAAATCCTGATCAACACGCATCCGAAACATCGCGATGTCTGGATTTGGCTGATTCCTTTCGGCGACAACCGCTGCTCCATCGGCGTTGTCGGCACGCCCGACAAACTGGCCGGCGAATCAGAAGCCGTGTTGAAAAAATTTGTGTACGAATGCCCGATGCTGGCGGAAATTTTGGATAAAGCCGTTTGGGAAAACGACTTTCCGTTCCGCTCTATCCAAGGCTATTCCGCCAACGTGAAAACCTTATACGGCAAACATTTCGCCCTTTTGGGCAACGCCGCCGAATTCCTCGACCCCGTCTTCTCCTCCGGCGTAACCATTGCCCTGCACTCCGCCAAACTGGCTGCCGACTTGCTGGCCAAACAACTCAAAGGCGAAGCCGTCGATTGGCAAACCGAATTTGCCGACCAACTGATGATCGGCGTGAACGCGTTCCGCACTTATGTAAACGGTTGGTACGATTTCCGCTTCCAAAATGCCATCTACGCGCCCAACCGCAGTCCTGAAATCAGCCGCATGATTTCGTCTATTTTGGCAGGCTACGCTTGGGATACGAACAATCCATTCGTGGAAAAATCCGAACAACGCTTGTCCACGCTTGCCGCATTGGTGGGTGATTTGAAGGTAGAATAAGGACGAATGCCTTTCAGACGGCCGCGCCTAAAAACAGAACAGGCCGTCTGAAAATCTACCCTCATCATTAAATATTTTGACCGATAGATAAAACCTTATGCGATTTATCCCTTTGCTTGCCGCACTACTGCTTTCCGCATGCGCAACTTCGCTCCCCCATCCGCAAACGCTGCCGCCGCTTTCCAAAGAAGGCCAATGGTTCAAACTCGAGCAGACCAATGCGGCGGGGCAAACCGTTCAAACCAATCTCTTGGCAGTCGAGCCTCATTCAGACGGCATCCGCTTTGTCCAAACCGATGCACTGGGCGCGCCGGTATCACGTCAATCGGTCAGCACCAAAGGCTGGAAAAACGACGGCTTTGTGATGCCAAATGCCACTTCGCGCCGACTGTTTGCTGCCTTGTTACCGCTTTTGGCCGCCGAACACGCCGCCACGCTTTACCCTGAAGCCCGCCAACAAAACGCCACCCATCAAGGCTTCTGCCCTGACGGCAAAGGCGCGGTATTCAGCTACCGCGAGCGTGATTTGTGGTGTGTTGCCCACCATTCCGAACAATTCCTTATCGGCTTCCCCGACCAAACTTTCTGGACGGTCAGCCCGATTACAGAAGATTAATTCATGAATACTCCTGTTTATCTCAGCCGTCCGGCACTGACCAGCGCATTGGGCAGCGGCTTACAAGTTCATGCCGATGCCTTACTCACGCCGTCTGAAAACACGCCCCTGACTTTTTCAGACCAATGGGTAAAAGGCAAAACACATGCTTTTGGTGCAGTCAAAGAAACCCTGATGCCTCTGCCCGACAGCATTCCCGAAGCGCATCGCAGCCGCAACAACCAGCTTATCCTGCACGCGCTTTCGCAAATAGACGGACTGATTCAGACGGCCATTGCCCGTTACGGCAAAGAAAGGATTGCTGTCGTTACCGGTACGTCAACCAGTGGCGCAGATGAAAATATCCCTTTGTTCCAACACGTTGTCGAAGGTGGTGAATGGACGGATGTTCCGTTCAAGCAGCTGCAACACACCATGGCTTCGCCCTCCGAATTTATCGCCCAAGTTTACGGTCTGGACGGCTTGCGCTATACCGTTTCCACCGCCTGCACTTCCGGCGCACGCGCCCTCATCAGCGCAGCCCGGCTGCTTCGTGCGGGATTGTGTGATGTCGTAATTTGCGGCGGCGCGGATACGCTTTCTCCGCTGACGATTAATGGTTTTGCCTCTTTGGAAGTGCTTTCAGACAGCATCGCCAAGCCTTTTTCCTCCAACCGCAACGGCATCAATATCGGCGAAGCGGCCGCATTTTTCGTGATGACGCGCGATGCCGATTTTGACGGCGAAATGCAGTTGCTGGGCTATGGTGCAAGTAGCGATGCCTACCATATGTCTTCTCCCCGCCCCGACGGTTTGGGTGCAGCCCAATCCTTTCAGGCCGCTTTGGATAAAGCCGGTTTGAAAGCAGAAGACATCGGCTGGATCAATCTGCACGGCACCGGCACGCAACACAACGACAGCATGGAAAGCCGAGCCGTTGCCGAAGTATTTGGCAGCCACACCCTTTGCACTTCAACCAAGCCATCTACCGGTCATACTTTGGGTGCAGCCGGTGCGATCGAAGCCGCGTTTGCCTGGTTGATGGCCAACCGCCAATACAATCCGGAAGGCAAACTGCCGCCGCAACAATGGGACAACGTACCCGATTCCGAGCTGCCCAACATCGCTTTGACCGACGAAAACAGCCGCTGGCCGTCTGAAAAACGCATCGCCGCCAGCTCATCATTTGCCTTCGGCGGCAGCAATGCTGTTTTGATTATCGGATAAGTCCTTATATTTAGGCTGTCTTTTCAGACGGCCTTTTTCTTTTCCGCAACTTAAAAAACAATAACATCAAAACAACAACCAAATCCGCCGAAATATGCCATAATAGGCTTAGCACATTTCTTCTCGCGATGTGCCCGAAAAGAAAAACTTAACCTACATAGAGAATAATCCCATGACTAAATCCACCATTATCTATACCTACACCGACGAAGCTCCTGCATTGGCCACTCAATCCCTGTTGCCAATCGTACAGGCGTTTACCCGCCATGCCGATATTGATGTCAAAACCAGCGACATCTCTCTCTCCGGCCGTATTTTGGCGGCGTTTCCCGAATACCTGACTGAAGCGCAACGCGTACCTGATGCGCTTGCCGAATTGGGCGAACTGGTAAAACAACCCGATGCAAACGTGATCAAACTGCCGAACATCAGCGCATCCGTACCTCAACTGACGGCCGCGATTAAAGAATTGCAGTCTAAAGGCTTTGCCGTTCCCGACTATCCTGCCGACCCTCAAACCGATGAAGAAAAAGCCGTACGCGAACGCTACGACCGCATCAAAGGCAGCGCGGTAAACCCTGTCCTACGTGAAGGCAACTCCGACCGTCGCGCGCCTAAAGCAGTGAAAAACTTTGCGAAAAAACATCCGCACAGCATGGGCGCATGGACCAAAGACTCCAAAACCCACGTTGCCACTATGCAAAGCGGCGACTTTTTCCATAACGAACAATCCGTTACCGTACCCGATGCTACTTCCGTATCCATCGTGTTCACCGACAAACAAGGCAACAAAAAAGAGCTGCGCGAGCCTGTTGCCCTGAAAGCCGGCGAAATCATCGACGCGACCGTGATGAGCAAAAAAGCCCTGCTCGCCTTCCTTGCTGAACAAGTGAAAGACGCAAAAGCAAAAGGCGTATTGTTCTCGCTGCACATGAAAGCCACCATGATGAAAGTGTCCGACCCGATTATCTTCGGACACGCCGTCAAAGTGTTCTTCGCTCCTGTATTTGAAAAATTCGGCGACAAACTGGCTGCCGCAGGCGTCAACGTCAACAACGGCTTCGGCAACCTGCTTGCCAATCTGGACAAGCTGGATGCTGACACCCGCGCAGCCGTTGAAGCTGAAATCGCCGCCGTTTACGCCGCCAACCCTGATTTGGCGATGGTTGATTCCGACAAAGGCATTACCAACCTGCACGTTCCTAGCGATGTCATCGTCGATGCTTCTATGCCTGCGATGATTCGTAATTCCGGCCGTATGTGGGATAAAGACGGCAAAGCGCAAGACACCAAAGCCGTCATTCCAGACAGCAGCTATGCCGGCGTTTACCAAGCAACCATCGACTTCTGCCGCGAACACGGCGCATTCGATCCGACAACCATGGGTACCGTTCCTAACGTCGGCCTGATGGCGCAAGCAGCCGAAGAATACGGTTCACACAACAAAACTTTCGAAATCGAAGCCGACGGCCAAGTTCAAGTCGTTGATGCAGCAGGTAATGTCCTGATGCAACACGACGTTGAAGCCGGCGACATCTGGCGTATGTGCCAAACCAAAGACGCTCCGGTTAAAGACTGGGTACAACTCGCTGTTAACCGCGCCCGCCTGAGCAACACACCAGCCGTGTTCTGGCTCGATGAAAACCGTCCACACGACAAGAGCCTGCTCGCCAAGGTTAAAACTTACCTTGCCGAACTGGATACCGACGGCCTCGACATCCGCGTCCTCGCTCCCGAAGAAGCCGCCAAGTTCAGCTTGGGCCGTCTGAAAAACGGCGAAGACACCATCTCCGTAACCGGCAACGTCCTGCGCGACTACCTGACCGACTTATTCCCAATTTTAGAACTGGGTACCAGCGCGAAAATGCTGTCTATCGTTCCATTGATGAATGGCGGCGGTATGTTTGAAACCGGCGCAGGCGGTTCTGCACCGAAACACGTTCAACAATTCCTCGAAGAAAACCACTTGCGTTGGGACTCTTTGGGCGAATTCCTCGCGCTCGCCGTATCGTTTGAACATCTGGCGCAAAAAACCGGCAACGCCAAAGCCCAAGTCCTCGCCGACACTTTGGATGCAGCCACCGAGAAACTGCTGTTGAACGACAAATCGCCTAAACGCAAAGCTGGCGAACTTGACAACCGCGGCAGCCATTTCTACCTCACCCTCTACTGGGCGCAAGAATTGGCAGCGCAAGACAAAGATGCCGAACTGAAAGCCGTATTTGCTCCATTGGCAGCCGCTTTGACTGCCGACGAAGCCAAAATCGTTGAAGAACTCTCTGCCGTACAAGGCAAAGCGGTCGACATCGGCGGCTACTACGCAGCTAATCCTGAAAAAGCAGCACAAGCAATGCGTCCAAGCGCAACCTTTAATCAGGCCTTGTCAGCCTTATAATTAAAGCAATAAAAGGCCGTCTGAACTGTCAGACGGCCTCAAACCTTATGGAAACACAATGAAAAAAACCATTCTTTCTCTTACTCTCCTCATCAGCGCTCCGGCTTTGTGGGCATTTTCCCCTGCCGAATTAGCACAAACCCTGCAAAAACCGCAAAACGTGCAAGGCAATTTTGTCCAACAACGCCAGCTCAAATCCCTCAGCAAACCCATGACCACCAGCGGCAGCTTTACCCTTGTCCCACAAAAAGGCCTGCTCTGGAAAATGCAAAAACCATTTGAAACTACTCTGCGCGTGCGTTCAGACGGCATCATGCAATGGAACGGCAGCCAATGGGTCAACCCAAATGCCAGCAAGCTCAACGGCCAAAGCCGCCAAATCAAACTCTTCCTCGACCTTTTGGGCGGCAATACCCAAGGCTTGGAAAAACAATTTGATTTGAAATTAAACGGCAACGAGAAAAAATGGACGTTGACCTTAACTCCTAAAACTGCCATTACCCGCCAAATCTTCAACCGTATCGAAATCAACGGCGATACGCTGGTACGAAAAATCGAATTGGACGAAAAGCAAGGCGACAAAACCACCATGCAGTTCAACCAAATCCAAATCGATAAAGCCCTGGACAGCTTCAGCCGTACCGCCCTCTAAATTGTCTATTCCAACAAAAGGCCGTCTGAAAATAGATTTCAGACGGCCTT
>NZ_KV820419.1:51711-59329 GCF_001815375.1 Neisseria sp. HMSC065C04 | reverse complement strand
AAGGCCGTCTGAAAATAGATTTCAGACGGCCTTTCATATTAATCGGCAGAAGGCTGTTGCCCTTTTCTTTCCGCCTTTCTGGCTTCGCGAATGGCTTTAAGTTCGGCCTCTTTCTGTCTGGCTTTTTTCAGCCAAGTTTCCCATTGGTTTGGCGTTTCCAACGTGATTCTGCCGATTTTGCCTTCGCGGAAATCAGTCAGGATATTTTCAGCGGCTTTTTGGTAGTTGACCCGTCCGCCGCTCAAAACCGCACCGCGTTTCTTGGCAATCCACTCCAACCAAGAAGTATCGTCCCAATGGCTGCTTGGATCTTTGTCTGCTTGATAGCGCTCTTGCAACAAGGCTAGATAATGGCGGCGGAGGTAATCCAAAAGCTCAAGCGCCACTTCTTCTTCATCCAACGCGTTACGTCCGACTGCACCGCCGGCTGCAAGATTGTAGCCGCCTTCTTCAACGATAATTTTTGGCCACAACATACCCGGGGTATCGTAAAGCCAGAAATCGTCGGCAAGGAAAAGGCGCTGTTCGGCTTTGGTAATACCGGGTTCATTACCGGTTTTGGCAGATTTTTTGCCGATCATGCCGTTAATCAAGGTGGATTTGCCGACGTTGGGAATACCGCAAATCAGGACACGCAGCGGCTTCTCGATACCTTGGCGATGCGGAATCATGGCACGGCAGGCTTGGGTAATTTTGCCATGCGCGCCGGTTTCGGAAGAATCAAGCGCAATGGCGCGGGTATCTTGGCGGCTGTTGTAGTGTTCGAGCCAAACTTTGGTACGCTCGGGATCGGCAAGGTCTTGCTTGTTTAAGATTTTGAGTTTGGGCTTGCCTTTGGACAACTGGGCAAGCAAAGGGTTTTCGCTGGAGGCAGGCATACGCGCGTCCAACATCTCAATCACCATATCAACGCTTTTAATGCGTTCGGCAATGGCTTTTTTTGCCTTGTTCATGTGGCCGGGAAACCATTGGATAGCCATGTCTTTTTATTCTTTCTATTCGTATCTGAGGCCGTCTGAAAATCGTTGTTTTTCAGACGGCCTCGGTATTTGGATAATCGGTCAATCAGGATTTAGAGGTTGCCATGTTCGTAGCTGTAGTAACCTGCTTCATCCATACATTGCTCAAACGTTTTGGATGTATTGCCACGTTTGCCTTGTGATTTGCAGGTATTGATTTGGCGGGAAACTTCAGCTTCACTCGCGCCGGTACGGTGCCAACGGTAAGCAGTGACAGGCTCTGTCGCGCAGGCGGTCAAGATAAGCAGGGATAATGCGGTCAGACTGATTTTTTTCATAGTTTCTTCCTTTGAGGCCGTCTGAAACGGCAAGTTAACGTCCTGCCAAGCTTTGTGCCTGACGGTGGCGGACAAGGAGTTCGTAACGGCCTTTGAGGCGCTCGGCCAGTTTTTCCACAACATAAACGGAGCGGTGTTGCCCGCCGGTACAACCGATGGCAATCGTTACATAACTTCGGCTCTCTTGTTGCAGGCGCGGCAGCCAGCGGCTAATAAAATGGTCGATGTCATCAACCATTTCTTGAACCAACGGCTGCTGGCCCAAATAATCTTGAATAGGTTTGTCCATGCCAGTAAAGGGGCGTAATTCCGGATCGTAATACGGATTGGGCAGGCTGCGCATATCAAACATAAAGTCGGCATTATTGGGAGCGCCATATTTGAAACCAAAGGATTCAAGAATGACCAGCAAGCCGACACGTTCAATATTGAGCCATTGTTGAACGGCATAACGCAGCTGCTGCGCGTTCATTTTGGACGTATCGATGCAATATGCGATGTCTCTAAGCGGAAAGAGCCACTCTCGTTCTTTTTGCAGGCTTTCCAACAAAGTCAGGTTTTGACCAGACAAAGGGTGTCCGCGTCGGGTTTCTGAGAAGCGACGAACCAAAACGCCCTCTTCTGCCTCAACAAACAAGACTTCGACTTGATGCCCTTCATTACGCAAATATTGGATTTGCTCTTGTGCTTCTTGGATATTGATACCAGAACGGATATCAACGCTGACACCGAGTTTGGTTTCATCGGCCCGTTCGATGTGGAGTGAAACCAATGATGGGAGCATTTCCAAAGGAAGATTATCGACACAGTAATAGCCCAAATCTTCGAGCTGCTTAAGAGCTACGGACTTTCCCGAGCCGGATAAGCCGCTAATCAGGACGATTTTCATGGTTTTGTTCGTTTTCTTTGAGTTGTGTTTGATGGCGTTCGAGGAATTCTTTGGTGCTGTCCTTACCGCGCAATTGAAGGATGTAATTGCGCACTGCAGCTTCAACCAATACTGCTAAGTTTCGACCGATTGCAACAGGCAGGGTAACGGAACGGATGCTGACGTTGAGGATAGATTCAGTTTCGGTACGGATGCTCAATCGATCGAGTTGTTTCATGTATCCGTCGTCGGCCGGAACCAAATTGATAATCAGCTGGAGGATTTTTTTCGGACGGATGGAGGTTTCGCCAAAAATATGGCGGATATTGAGTATGCCCAAGCCGCGTACTTCGAGGAAATCACGCAGCATCGGCGGGCAACGACCTTCCAGCATTTCTGGACCGGTACGGAAAAGTTCGACTGCATCATCGGCAATCAGGCTGTGGCCGCGCGAAATCAGCTCCAATGCCAATTCACTCTTACCCAAGCCGGATTGCCCGGTAATGAGTACGCCCACTTCAAATACATCCAAAAATACGCCGTGCTTGATGGTAGAAGTCGCCAATGTACGTTGCAGATAAATCCGCAAAACGTCCATCAAGTGCGGGCTTTCCTGTTTGGATGTCAGCAGAGGGATACTGTTGGTATGGCAATAATCGCGTAATTTGGGCGAAACCGGCAAACCGTTGGCGACGATGACCAAAGACATGGGAATGTCGAAAAGCTCGCCGAAATCATAGTTGAGTTCGCCCGATTCCAGACGGCGTAAATATTCTGCTTCGGCTACGCCGACAACTTGAATTTGGTTGGGATGGATAAAGTTTAAGTGGCCGACCAAGGCCAAGACGGGTTTATCGGCTTCGACACCGATACGGTTGTCCGCGCCGGAATTGCCGGCAGCCCAAGCAAGTTCGAGTTTGTGCTGATTGTCGGAAAATAGGCGGCGGACGGATATGCTGGGCATGAATTACTCTTCGGTCAGGAGTGTGCGTACTTCTTCGGCAGAAGTCGCGACCATCAATGCTTCACGGACGGCTTTTTGAGAGAATCTGCCGGCCAGTTTGGACAAGACTTCCAAATGTTCGCCGGTAGCGTTTTCAGGCACAAGCAGGATGAAAATCAGGGAAACGGGTTTACCGTCAGGCGCATCAAAGGCAACCGGCTCTTTGGTGCGGATAAACGCACCGGTGGCTTTTTTCACGCATGCGTGACGACCGTGAGGAATCGCCACCCCCTGCCCCAAACCGGTCGAACCAAGTTTTTCACGGGCAAACAGGCAGTCGAACACGTTGGTATTCGGTAATTCTGCTTCATTCTCCAGCAGCTGTGCAGCCTCTTCAAACAGACGCTTTTTGCTGCTGACTTCCAAATCCAAAACGATATGGGACAAAGGTAAAATTTCGCCGATCAGGCTCATGTGTATCTCTTTTAAATGTCGCAAAACAATGGGATTGTACCGATTGTCGGTGCAAATCTCAATCCTGAAGGCGTAATTTACACTCTCCCTGCTAACATTTTCCATGTTGTTTTTGATATTTTTTAACGAGTTAAAAATAAGCCAACTGTTTGCTTATATTGAATTTAAAGTAAAAATGCTATCACTGGTAAAACCATAATTCAAATAAAAAGGGGTATGTCCGGCATACCCCTTTTCCTTTTCTTTTCAGACGGCCTCAATCTAGTTTTTTAAAACAGTTTGGAAACCAAAAACAACCAAAAATAATGGCAGACCAATCCGCAAAACCACGCCAAGCCGATGCGGTTGTTGGCCAAAAACGTTTGAAAACACAACTGGCGGTCGCGCGTACGGATGGCGGCATACTGCTGATACTGCCAATACGCGGTTATCGGCAATACCAGCCAATAAGGCCAAGTTGCGCCGATTTTAATACCCAGCACTACCATCAATACGGTAAACCAAAAATGGCAAAGCATAGAGGCAGTAATGTCGTGATGGCCAAATGTGATTGCCGAAGTTTTAATGCCGATTTTCAAATCGTCTTCTTTGTCCGCCATGGCATAAATCGTGTCGTAAGCCAGCGTCCATAAGGCATTGGCGGTAAACATCAGCCATGCTTCGGGAGGCACTCGACCTTGCACGGCGGCAAAGGCCATGGGAATGCCGAACGAAAATGCCAGTCCTAAATAAAACTGCGGCAACGGGAAAAAGCGTTTGGTAAAGGGATATGTGACGGCCAGAAACAAGGCCGGAAGGCTCATCAGCCAAGTAAAGCGGTTGAGCGGCACCAGACACAAGGCCGCCATCAGGCACAGCATGACGGTCAAAAGCAGCGCTTCGGTTTTGGAAACCAAACCTTTGGCAAACGGGCGGTTTTTGGTGCGCTCTACTGCGCCGTCAAAATTGCGGTCGGCAAAGTCATTCACGACGCAACCTGCGCTGCGCATCAAAAATGTGCCTGCGCTAAAGGCAATAAAAATATCCGCGTCGGGAACACCTTTAGACGCAATCCACAATGCCCAATAAGTCGGCCACAGCAAAAGCAGGGTGCCGATGGGTTTGTCGATGCGCATCAGTTTGGCGTATATCACCATCCGTCCGACAGCGTAACGCGGTAAAAATTGTAGGAAAAAGCGCCGTATGTTCATTGGTGTAATGTGTCGTTGTATATGTATTGATGCTGAATGAAAGGCATTTTAGAGCCTTAGCTCTTATTATAATTTATTGCCGTCTGAAATCAAACGAATCTTAACGATTTAATTTGTTGTATTATAACAGAATTATGACAAATATCAGCAATCGGTTTTCTTTTCAGGCGGCCTTATCGGTATAAATCCATTAATTTTAATAAGAAATATTCTGTTAATTCCAATGTTTCGCCGTTCCAATCGAAATACGAACGGCGCGCGGTAACAGGCCGTCTGAAAGATGGATGGTCTAAATTTTTAAAACGAAGAAACTCAAAATCCGAACGTTTCAACGGCAATGTACCGTCAAACAGGCGCTCGCCCAAAGGCTGCGTTCCACAATCTAATAATTCTGTCCATAGACGGCTATCCGGCCGGCATGCGCTTCTGGCTTGTATCACTGTTTCGCCGTCCAGTTTGAGCAAAACATCGCGCACAAAGATTTCGTCTCCGTTTTCCGTACCCTTCGTCAAACCCAAATACACAGGCTCAACTGAAAAATCCTTACCGGAAGCGCGTAAAGCGACGGTTAGCGAAGAAACGGTCAGCAGATGTCTGGCCTTAGACGGCAAAAGACTTGAAGCTTCGGCATGTGAACAAAGCGTGCCACGCGGGATATCAAGCTCCATCTGACACCTCTGTTTTGGCCAATTCCTGCCATTTGGCTTCAGGAAATTCATCTTTCAGACGGCCTTTAAGATATTCCAAAGTATCGCCGGCAACGGTTTCATCTTTGCTGTCATGAATATGGTTGAAAATCAGGCTGTACAGGCTGATGCCGTATTGTTTGAGCGCGGCGAAACTGAGTAAAGTGTGGTTGATGCTGCCGAGCCGTCCGCTGGTAACGAGGATGACGGGATAAGCCTGTTGCTGAATATAATCAATAGTCAACAAATCTTCCGTCAGCGGAACCATCAAACCGCCCGCGCCTTCGACCAAGACTATTTCGTATTGTGCCGCCAATTCTTGCGTAGCGGTACGGATTTTGTCCAAGTCCAAAGCCCTACCGTCCAGTCGGGCGGCGAGATGGGGCGAGGCCGGATAGCTGAAGATTTCGGGCATGGTCAGCCCTTGTTTGTCGACTTCTTGCATGGGTATGCCCATGATTTTGCGGTGGACGGCGATGTCGTCGGCGATGTCGCGGCAGCCAGTTTGCACAGGCTTTTGCGTAATCACGCTTTTGCCCTGCTGCAACAATTGTTTTGCCAATACGCTGGTGGCGACGGTTTTGCCGATGTCCGTATCAATGCCGCTGACGAAGTAAACGCCTTTCATTTGCTGTGTTCCTTCAAAATGTGCACGGTTTTATCGGCAAGTTCGGTTAAGAGGCCGTCTGAAATAATGTAAGGCGGCATGAGGTACACCAGCCTGCCGAATGGGCGCACCCAAATCCCTTGCGCCACGCAGTCCGCTTGAAAACGCGCCATATCCACGCCTTTTTCCAGTTCGATCACGCCGATGGCACCCAAAACGCGCACGTCTTTCACGCCACGAATGTCCCATGCGGTTTTCAGACGACCTTTCAGGATGCTTTCGATGCGGCGGATATTTGCCTGCCAATCTTGGGACAAAAGCAGCTTGACCGAAGCGCAGGCAACGGCACACGCCAGCGGGTTTGCCATAAACGTCGGCCCGTGCATGAACACGCCCGCTTCGCCGCGCGAAATCGTTTCGGTGACTTTTTGCGAAGTGATTGCCGCCGCCAACGTCATATAGCCGCCGCTCAAACCTTTGCCGATACACATAATATCCGGCACGACCTCCGCGTGTTCGCAGGCAAACATCTTACCCGTGCGCCCGAATCCGGTGGCAATTTCGTCAAAAATCAACACGATATCAAATTCGTCGCACAAATCGCGCAATCCGCGAAGATACTGCGGATGATAAAAATACATGCCGCCCGCGCCCTGCACGACCGGTTCCGAAATAAAGGCGGCAATATCCGCATGATGCGCTTCAAACAAGACGCGGACAGGCTGCAAATCCGCCCCGTCCCATTCATCATCAAAACGGCTTTTCGGATTATCGACAAAATAACGCTGCGGCAACGCGCTGCCGAAAATATGGTGCATCCCCGTTTCCGGATCGCAGACGGACATCGCGTTCCAAGTATCGCCGTGATAACCGCGCCGCACCGTCGCAATATTCTGTTTCGCCGTCAGCCCCCGCGCCTGCTGGTATTGCACCGCCATCTTCAACGCGACTTCCACCGAAACCGAACCCGAGTCCGCATAAAAAATACGGTCCAGCCCCTGCGGCAAAATCCCGACCAACAATTTGCCCAGCTCCACCGCCGGCTCGTGCGTCAAACCTCCGAACATCACATGCGACATCTGTTTAATCTGCGCTTCAACCGCCTGATTCAAAACGGGATGATTGTAGCCGTGTATCGCACACCACCAAGACGACATCCCGTCAATCAGCCGCGTGCCGTCCGCCAATTCGATGTGCACGCCCTCCGCTCGGCTCACCGGATAAACAGGCAACGGGTCTGTCATGGATGTATAAGGATGGAGCAGGTGGGCGCGGTCGAAATCGAGCAGGGAGGAATGTTCAGACATGTTTAAAACAATGGTTTAATTAGTTTCATTATTATATAACATATTTCCTATTTCAGACGGCACGTCTTCCGTACTGCATCAACGCCAATCCGCCCACCGCCGCTAAACAGCCGGCAACTAAGGAAACATGCAATGCCTCGCCCAAAAACCAAGCGGAACACAGAATACCGAATACCGGCACCAAAGTAATGTACGCCGCCGCGCTGCCGGCGCCCAAAGTCTTCACGCCTTCAAAATACCACGCAT
>NZ_KV820419.1:35605-51611 GCF_001815375.1 Neisseria sp. HMSC065C04 | reverse complement strand
CAAAGTCTTCACGCCTTCAAAATACCACGCATAGCTTAAGACCGTTGCGCCGACAGACAGGCCAATCAAAGAAAACCAGCCCCTGCCGTCCATTTCGGCAAGCATACCAAACGGCAGGCCGTCTGAAATCAGCGCAGGCGGCAGCAACATCATTGCACCCAGCCAAGCGGTGGCCACGGTAACCGTCAGCGCATCAATCCCCTGCAACACCGCCCTGCCTATCATCGTATAAGTGACCAAGCAGCAAAGGCTGAAAAACACCAGCACTTCGCCCCACCCTATGCCGCCGCCCGACAAAAATGCCGCAATCTCGCCATGTGTGACCGCCCATATCGAGCCTGCCACTGCCAACAACATACCCAACACAATCTTGCCGTTGAGCTTCTCACCAAACAGCAAAGCCGCAAAAAACATCGTCAGCACTGGATTAAACGTAACCAACACCGTCGCCCTTGAAGCAGGAATCCGCTGCAAACCCAGCATAGACAATACGGTAAAACCAAATACGCCGAATGCCGCCGCCAGTGCCAATCCAAGCCATTGTTTGCGCGACAAAACCGCCAAAGTACGCAATCGATACCGTGCAAACAGCCAGCCCAAAAGCAAAATTGCCGCCGTCAAAAAGCGCAGCATACCGCCCGTTAAAGGCGGCAGCGCCTGTCCCAGCATCCGCCCCATCGGCCAAGATGCGCCCCAAAACGCCGCCATGCCCAATAGTTTTAGATGGATTGCTAAATGTTTCATGGTGATGGATAACTTGAATAATTGGTTTAGAAAGCGTACAAGATCGGTTTGGAAGGATAAATTTCCTTAGCCGCCGATACTTGATAGAATTTGCGCGGATAAAATACTACGCTGATCATTATGGAAACAAAGGCCGTCTGAAAGACTGAAATCCAGCTTTTTCAGACGGCCTTTACTGCTCAATCAATAAGGCTTACAACTCAATGCCTTTGAGTTTTGCTACGGTATTAATATCTTTATCGCCGCGACCGGAGAGGTTGACCAAAATCACTTGGTCTTTGCTCATTTTCGGCGCGTTTTTCACCGCCCAAGCAACGGCATGGCTGGATTCCAGCGCAGGAATAATGCCCTCGAAACGGCAGAGCAAGTCAAAGGCTTCGAGTGCTTCGTCATCTTTGGCAACGGTGTATTCCACGCGGTTGATGTCGTTCAAATGGCTGTGTTCCGGGCCGATGCCTGGGTAATCCAAGCCTGCGGAAACGGAGTGCGTACCCAAGACTTGACCGTTTTCGTCCTGCATCAAATAGCTGCGGAAACCGTGCAATACGCCGATAGGGGCTTTGCTGGTAATCGGTGCGGCGTGGTCAGGCGTATCCACACCCAAACCACCGGCTTCTACGCCGATCAAACGCACGTTTTCTTCTTCGATATAGGGGTAGAACAAACCGATGGCGTTCGATCCGCCGCCCACGCAGGCAACGGCAACATCAGGTTGGCGGCCGATGGCTTCCAACATTTGTTCTTTGGCTTCATTGCCGATCACGCATTGGAAATCGCGTACCATTTCCGGATACGGCGCAGGGCCTGCGGCAGTACCGATGATGTAGAACGTATCGTCCACACGCGCCACCCATTCGCGCATGGCTTCGTTCATCGCGTCTTTCAAAGTGCGGCTGCCGCTGTCGACGCTGACCACGTTCGCACCCAATAATTTCATGCGGAACACGTTCGGCATTTGACGTTGGATATCGTCTGCACCCATGTACACGTCGCAAGTCATGCCGAAGCGTGCGGCAACGGTGGCGGAGGCCACGCCATGCTGACCCGCGCCGGTTTCGGCAATCACGCGTTTTTTGCCCATGCGGCGGGCAAGCAGAGCCTGACCGATGGTGTTGTTGACTTTGTGCGCGCCGGTGTGGTTCAAATCTTCACGCTTCAGCCAGATTTGTGCGCCGCCCAAATGCTCGGACAATCGCGCGGCATGGTAAACAGGGCTGGGACGGCCGACATAGTGTTTCAAATCATGGCGGAACTCTTCCCAAAATGAAGGATCTTCTTTCGCTGCTTTATAGGCTTCTGCCAATTCTTGCAATGCCGGAATCAGGGTTTCGGAAACGTACAGGCCGCCGTGTTCGCCGAAAAAGCCGTTCTCGTCGGGAGCGTAATAATTTTTCATGGGATTTTTCCTTGTTCGTTTTATGGTTTCAGACGGCCTGATTCAGTAAAAGGCCGTCTGAAAGTAAAAATTGTCAGCAATTATAGCCGTTTTCCATTCATCTTGTCGGCAACTAATTGAATAATAATATCAGCAGACAAAATAGGAATAACAGCGTACAGCTCGATGTTGCAACTAATGCCGTACCCAACGGCGGCGCGATATGTTTTTCTTCGTTTTTGCTTCTCAGGCATAGTTTTAATGCCAACATCCCCAGCCACAGTGCCAGCAACCACCAACCTAGAAAGTTAAGCACAAGCAAAGCAATAATCAACTCATTGGTATTTACAGTGCTTATGTTCAAAAATATCCAATTAAGGCCGTTAACAGACATAATGACTGCAGATATTTGTATCACATACAAAAGCGTTCCGCCCAGCAATACCTTTATATGCCATTGTTTGGCCTTCAGCCACACTGAGACGACATTAAAAAGCCACCACAAAGCCATAAACGTCATTAAAGAAATTTCATAACGGTCCATCACCCTACTCCTGAAAAACAGTCAATCCAGCCATTTCAAAAAAAGCCCGATATGTCGCCGCTTTTTTCGCCAAACTCAAAGGATAGGCACGCGAAGTCGAAGGCAGGCGCGTCAGGGTCAACTCACGCCCTGCATAGGGGAACGGCACTGTTTCGCCGGTTTTCGGCATTTTCATGCCGCTGCCTTGAATCTCCAACAAAACTTCGGTTGCCTTGCCGCCGGTGGTGCAAAGATGGTGGCACTTGGGCATTTGCGCCAATACTGCTGCCAAATCGACGGTTTCTATCACTTTCAAAAACTTATCCGAAGCATTGCCATGCTCGCGTATTGCCTTCAATACAGTCGGACAGGATGCAATGCCCTTCTCACTTAAAAACGCTTTGATTTTATCGGCATCAAACGCCTTTTCGCCCTGCTTTTGAAAATGCGCCGCATCACCGAAAAACACCAGCCCATACACGCGCCACATATCGTTTTGAAAATTCGGATAATGAAACTGCATCGCGTGTTTTTCTTCTTTAGGCGGAAACGTCCCCATCATCATGACCGTTGCCTGCGGCGGCAACAAGGCTGCGAAGGGGTGGGATTCAACGATTGGCTCTTGCATATATGTATTCCGGTTGCTTTGAATTCAAACAAAATTTCAGACGGCCTTTACTGCCTGAATAAACGCCGCCATTTTCTCCCTGCTCTTAACCCCGCCGGAGATTTCCACGCCACCGGACACATCCACCGCCGCAGCGCCGCTGATTTTTACCGCTTCGGCAACGTTTTCCGCAGTCAATCCGCCGGCAAGTATCCACGGTTTGCCGATATTACCATGCAACATGGTCCAGTCGAAACTTTGTCCCGTACCGCCGTATTCGGTCGGATGATAAGCATCAAACAGCAAGGCGCGGGCATTCGGAAATTTGGCACAGGCCGTCTGAATATCGGCAGCGGACTGTACGCGCACAGCCTTCAAATACGGGCGGTCAAACCGACGGCAAAAATCATCGTCTTCATCGCCGTGAAACTGAATCACATCTATCGGCACCTGACGCAAAATCTCGCGGATGGTTTGCTCGTTTTCATTCACAAACAAGGCCACCACCGATACAAACGGCGGCAGATTTTTCACAACCGCCTGCGCCTGCTCAATACTCACTGCCCGTTTACTCTTGGCGTAAAACACCAGCCCGATGGCATCCGCGCCCAATTCGGCTGCGGCCAGCGCGTCTTCAGGTCGGGTAATACCGCAAATTTTGGTGCGTATGGTGTTCATGGGGATTGCCTTTTTAAACAGATGGGTCGGATATTATATAAGTTTAAGGCCGTCTGAACATGAAATATCAGGTTCAAACGGCCTTAAACTTTAAAACAACCATCAGCCGATAATTACTAATAACTTTGTAATTATTACCCTATTCTTAAACTGCCTATTTTTTCATCACAATTAATTTATTCTTTATTATCAAACATCAAACCAAACTATCCACAATTGGATTCACACAAAATTTGGATAATGCCCGTCAATGAAAAACATTAAGGCCGTCTGAAAAAGTCTTGCAGGCGGCCTTTTAGCCTTTTTACTCAAACGGTTTCTTCTGCCAATAAAACTTATCCTTTTTCAGACGGCCTTGAAATATATCGCCCTGCCCCAAAGCAAACACCAACGCGCCTGAAAAATCCGTTCTCAACAAAGTAATGCCGTGCGCACGGACACGATTTTGTACGGCAACGGTCGGATGTTTGTAGGCATTGGCATAGCCGCTGGATGCCACGGCATATTGCGGCGAAACCGTATGCAGAAAGCTGCCTGACGAAGCCGTGCTGCTGCCGTGATGTCCCAATACCAACACTTGGCTATACAGCGCATTGCCGTATTTCTCAATCAAACCTGCCTCACCCTTCACGCCCAAATCGCCGGTTATCAACAAGGCTTTGCCGTTTGCCACGACACGCAATACGCAGCTTTGGTCGTTATCTTCCTTGCCCGTATTTTCAGACGGCCTGAGCAACTCGAAATCTACGCCGTCCCATTGCCATTTGTCTTCTTGGCAAAACTCTGCATTCGGATAAAACTCAGGTTGTCCGGCAAGCAATTTATCAGCACCGACAGCCGCCACACTTTGAAAACCACCGTCATGGTCAATATCATGGTGCGACAAAATCAGGCTGTCCAAACGGCGCACGCCCATGGCGTTCAAACTCGGCACAATACCTGTTTGCGCCACTTGCTCCGTTCCCGTATCAAACAAAAGATTGCGGTTACGCGTTTGTATCAACACCGACAAACCTTGCCCTGCATCCATCACCGTAACCCTTGCCACCCCCTCCTCCAGCTTGGCAGGACGGTAAAACACAAAACCCAATAAAACCAGACATGCCCAAGGTTTTAAGCCCATACCTTTAGGCAACAATAACAGCAAAGCCGCCATCATCGCCAACACCAGCAAAGGCACAGGCGCCGCTGCGACGGCAAATTCAGGCGATACCGTAGCCAACCATACCAAACCGCGTAAAGTATATTCCGCCAAAAATGCCGCTACCAACTGAACAAGTTCAAACGGAAAAACCGAACCCAGCAAAGCCAACGGTGTCAACACCCAAGAAAACCAAGGAATAGCCAGCGCATTAACCAACGGACTGAACAAAGGTAACGAAGCAAACAAATAGCCCAGCAATACCACCGACAATACAGTCGCCGCCCATTGTCCCCGTACAGCCAACCGCCAGCCCGACTCTTTCAGACGGCCTGATGAAGCCCAAATCAAAGCAGCAACCAAGCCGAAAGACAACCAAGTTCCCACGCCCAATACAGCCAACGGGTCCAACAACAAAACAACGGCCGAAGCCTGCCACCACGCCATCCAGCCCGAGCCGCCACTGCCGCGCCACCATGCCCACGCAAACGCAGCCAACATCAACACACTGCGTTGCGTCGGTACGGAAAAACCGGCCAAAAGCGCATAAAACAAAGCCCCGGCAACACCGCCAGCCAATATCCACACACGCGGTTGCGCCGGAATCCACGGCAAATAACGAAAAATTCGCTTGATTAGCCAGGCAAACAATACAGCCACCATCGTCACATGCAAGCCCGAAATACTGACTAAGTGTGTCAACCCCAAAGGACGGAATGCCTGCCACAAAGGCGGCCGCAACGCCGATTGCTCACCAATACTCAAAGCACGCATCAGCCCTATGCCGTCTGAAAACTCAGGATATTTGTCCACCGTTCCCTGCCAACTTCGGCTTACCGCATCACGCATATTAGCCAAACCGAAACCGCCGCCTTGCCACACGAGTTTCCTGTCGCGCCCCAAAGTACCCATGCCATCGATACCATTGGCCAAAGCCCATGTTTCACGATTCAAACCGCGCACATTCACTTCACCGATCACCGGTCTTACCCGCGCCGATACAGACCACCTGCTGCCCACCGCCCAATCGCGCCGCTGATAATCCGACAACATCATATCAAAAGCCTGCCCACGCTCATCCCAAGCCCTTGCCGCAAACTGCACGCGCCGACCATCATCACGCGGCATATCCGCCACTTCAACCGTCAAAACTTTAGCCGTCACCTCTCCTACAGGCCATTGACCGGCCAACACCAGCCCGGTCCGCCACACACCAAACGCCATGCCCACGCAAACAGCCAGCACCAACCAAGCCACAGCAAATTTTCGACACAACGCAAGCGCGCCAATAATTACAAACAACCAAGCCCACCATGGCGGCACAAACGGCAACGCAAACGAAAGCACTACACCAACCACCCAAGCAGGCAACACAAACCGCCACGCCATGAACGTTTTCCCTTAAATTATGATTATTAGATATGTAATAATAAATGCTTTTAGTAGATTATGACAAACGCCAACCTGTATTAGTAGATAAAAAGAGAGGTTCAAATCATTTCAAAACCGATAGACGCAAAAAAGCGCAATCCGAAACAGATTGCGCTTTTTTATAAACTGGCACGCCCACGGGGAATCGAACCCCGGTTACCGCCGTGAAAGGGCGATGTCCTAACCGCTAGACGATGGGCGCGGATAAATCTTGTGGCGCACCCGGAGCGATTCGAACGCCCGACCCTCTGGTTCGTAGCCAGATACTCTATCCAACTGAGCTACGGGTGCATCAAGAAAGATTTGAATTATAAAGAGAGGACTATTTACTGTCAAGCGTTTTATTTGGAAAACTTGCAGACAGCGTGTAAAATGCGCATTTGCTATTGAATTTACAGAGAATAAAATGTCAGATTTCGCACGCTGGCCGCTTTTATCCGAAGCATTTTCCCGTTTGGGACGGCCTGTGGTCGTGGTGGATTTGGAGACGACCGGTGGAAATTTCTATCAAGACAGGATAACGGAAGTCGCCCTTGTTCGTTTTGAGCAAGGACGCGCCACACATTACGAGCAATTGGTCAATCCTTGCCGCAGCATTCCCGAATTTGTTGCCAGACTGACCGGAATTCATGATGAAACGGTGAAAAACGCGCCTGTCTTTGCCGATATTGCAGCCGATTTGTTGCCGCTGTTGCAAGGTGCAGTGGTTGTTGCACACAACAGCCGCTTTGACTACACCTTCCTGCGCCACGAGTTTGCCCGTATCCATACTGACTTTGCCGCACCCTCGCTCTGTACAGTTCAACTGTCGCGCCGCCTGTATCCTGAGTTTTACAAACACAGCCTCGACAGCATTATCGAACGCACCGGCATTCAGACGGCCAACCGCCACCGCGCCATGACCGATGTTACCGCATTGTGTGATTATCTCGAATTAAGTCTGGCAGAAAAAAATCATCAACAATGGGACGAACACGTCCGTGTATTGATGAATCCGAAAATGTTGCCCACTTGGCTGCCTGATTCGCTTGCCCAACAGCTCTATGCCCTGCCCGACAGTTACGGCGTATTGGTTTGGTTTGACCATTTCGGCAAAGCCCAAGCCATTGAAGCACATGAACGCGCATACAGTGAAACCGCTACCCTGCTGCACAGCAAAAAACTGCCGCCGCACATCAAAGCCGCAACCTCCATCCGTTTTATTCCTGCAGTCGGACAGCTCCATACATTATGGCTCAAAGCCCAGACCATGCAGGAATACCAACTGATGCCGTCTGAAAAGTCCACATCGTTTTCTACCGTCCGCTTTATCGCTGACGAACACGGCAGCCTTCAAGCACGCATTGTCTTGTTAAACAGCGGCACCAGAAATTGGCGCCCTTACGGTTTGTTTGCCCACAAAAAAGCAGCCAAACGCGCTTTGACGCAATGGTCGCAAGAACACAGACTCTGCCCGGATTCGCTCAATATTTTGCCGACCAGCTACGCAAAAGGCGAACCCTGCCCTGTCGAGGCCGTCGGAAAATGCAATGGTAACTGCCGCCAGTCAAACGGCATCAAACATCAAAATCAACGCATTACCGAGCTGGCCGCCCTACTCCCCGTAACCGATTGGGGCAAAGCGCACGAAATTGAAATTACCGAAACCGATCCCCTGACCGGAAACAGCATTACTCTGCTCTGCGCCGGCGGCGCGTTGGCATTGCCTGATGGAAGCTGGTATTTCGACAGCAGTCTGCCTCTTGTGATTAAAAACAAATTCAGGCAAGACAAGGAAAATATCCGTTTGATTGCTTAAAACAAGGCCGTCTGAAAACCAAATCTTCAGACGGCCTATTGTGAATAACTTTCCACTTTATTCTCAAAATAAAAATCTGCCTAAAATTTAATCAGAACTTATTTTTATAATAGCAATCAAATACTAAACCAATTTATACACAAGCTGTTCACACAATTTTCAATGAAAGCTGTGTATACCCAGCCCAACGAGTAAACCATGAACAACCCTGAAATCATCTTCTTTGACATCGACGACACCCTCTACCGAAAATACACAGATACCTTACGTCCTTCGGTTGCCCAAGCCATGCGCGCATTAAAAGCCAAAGGCATTTTAACTGCCATTGCCACCGGCCGTCCGGAAGCCGCCATTCCCGCCAAAGTCAAAGCCTTGATTCAAGAATGCGGTATCGACATGCTCGTTACCATCAACGGCCAATATATTTCCTTTCGCGGCAAACCCCTGCAAAGCTACCCATTGGACATTGCCGACATAGAAACCGCCATCAACCTGCTTGAACAACACAAAATAGACTACGCATTCGTCAACAACCAAGAAATTGCCGTTTCCTCCCA
This sequence comes from Neisseria sp. HMSC065C04, assembly GCF_001815375.1. Lineage (NCBI taxonomy): Bacteria > Pseudomonadati > Pseudomonadota > Betaproteobacteria > Neisseriales > Neisseriaceae > Neisseria > Neisseria sp. HMSC065C04. The sequence goes on along the minus strand of NZ_KV820419.1, from coordinate 42,757 downwards.
TTCGCCGCGCGTTGTCGAAGGCTTATCGCATATCCTGCCCAACTTCCTGACGGACAAAGAATATTTCCGCAAACAGCCTGTTTATCAAATGTTGGTCTTTGTGGATAAGGAAGAAGAAAAAATCCTGCAACCCCTGACCCAACAACACGGCTTCAAATCCGTCCGCTGGCATGAATATGCTGTGGACCTGCTGCGCAAAGAAGGTTCAAAAGCACGGGGCATCGCCCACGCAGTGGAAAAACTGGGGATTGATATGAGCAAAGTAATGGCGTTCGGCGACAGCTTCAACGACTTGGAAATGCTGTCAACCGTCGGCTTTGGCGTTGCCATGGACAATGGCGAAGAAGCAGCCAAAGCGGCCGCACAATTCGTCTGCCCAAGTGTTGATGAAGACGGCGTCTTGCGCGGCTTGCAAGAATTGGGCGTAATTTAAAACATCAAATCAAAAGGCCGTCTGAACATTTTTTCAGACGGCCTTGTTCTATCAATAAACTTCCTGCCTACTTCGGCAATACCAAAAAACTAATCAGCAATTCTTTAAATACGAACCCAAACACACCCAAGCCCAAAACCAAGAAGAGCATGGCAATGCCGAATTTGCCGGCTTTGGATTCTTTACCCAAGTTCCAAACGATAAAGCCCAAAAAGATAATCAGGCCACTCAGTAGGATTTTCATTGCCCATGAGGCGAATTCTGCTTCAGTCATTATTTTTTTCCTTTTATTCTTAAGATGTGTGTTTAATTGCTTTCAGACGGCCTATTAAAATTTAAGGCCGTCTGAAATTTGTTTTTAGATTATTTGTTCAATGCTTGTTGCAAATCATCAATCAAATCGTCGATGTATTCCAAACCGACAGAGAGGCGGATCAAGCCCGGGCGGATATTGGCGGCGAGTTTTTCTTCAGGCTGCATCCGGCCGTGCGTGGTTGTCCACGGATGGGTGATGGTTGAACGCACATCGCCGAGGTTGGCAGTACGGGAGAAAAGCTCCACGCCGTCCACGACTTTCCATGCGGCTTCTTGGTCGGCGACTTCAAAGCCGATGACGATGCCGCCACCGTTTTGTTGCTTGCGGATAAGCTCTGCCTGCGGATGGTCGGGCAAACCAGTGTAGTACACGGCTTGGACTTGCGGCTGTTGTTGCAGCCATTGGGCGATTTTTAACGCATTGTCAAACTGTTTTTCCATACGCAGCGACAAGGTTTCTACACCGCTCAACAACTGCCATGCGTTAAACGGAGACATCGCCAAACCGCAAGAGTTGCAATACATGGCAACTTGCGTCATCAATTCTTCCGAACCGGCCAACACACCACCCATCACGCGGCCGTGGCCGTCGATGGCTTTGGTTGCGGAAGAAACGGAAATATCCGCACCGTGTTTCAAAGGCTGCGAACCGACGGACGACAACAGGCTGTTGTCCACCACCAAAAGCGCGCCGATGCTGTGTACTAGTTCGGCCAAAGCTTCCAAATCGGCAACTTCGCCCAAAGGGTTGGACGGGGTTTCCAAGAAAAACAGTTTGGTATTGGGCTTGATTGCCGCTTTCCATTCATCTACATCAACCGGCGATACATGGCTGACCTCGATGCCGAACTTAGTTACGATATTATTGATAAAACCGACAGTCGTACCAAACAGACTGCGGCTGGAAATAACATGATCACCGGCTTTCAAGAAGGTAAAAAACGCTGCTTGAATCGCGGACATACCGGTCGAAGTGGCCACTGCGCGCTCTGCACCTTCCAATGCGGCAATGCGTTTCTCAAAGGCGGCAGTAGTCGGATTGGCTGTACGGGTATAGGTAAAACCTTTGATTTTTTTAGAAAACAAATCAGCCGCATGTTGGGCGTTTTCCCACATGAAGCTGCTGGTCAAAAACAGAGCCTGATTGTGTTCATAATATTCGGTTTGCTCTTTGCCACTGCGGATGGCAAGCGTTTGAGGATGAAGTTTTTTACTCATTTTTTTCAATCTACCGTATGTTTCGATGGGCGCAGTAAACAATACGCCTGTTTAATTTGTTAACATTTTGCGCTTATTCCTGTCATCTTTCAAGCAGGAGGCCGTCTGAACGATTATTGATAAACCTGTCCGCCGTGCTTCAGCCAACCGTCTTCATGACGGCCTGCCGGATCATGATGCGTCCAATGGATAACACCGCCTTGCTCCGACCATTCATATTCGCCGTAAAACGCTACTTTATCACCTTTTTTCAAGCCTTTGATTTTACCGGCCAAATCGATATTATGCGCCACCAAAAGCGTTTGACCGCTGGAAAGCTTCAAGATAAAGCGTTGATGGCGCGTGCCTTTGTTGTCATCCGGCAGGGTTTTCCATACCGTACCCTCGCCCTCAACCTGAATATCGCTTTGCTCGTTTTCAAACGCCTGTTTCAAAACCGCTTCGGCTGATTCTTTACCCGAACCGATTTGCTGCTGAGCCGTATCGGCATTCTTTTTACCCGCATTATTTTGTTTTTGAACGGCTTCTATTTGCTGCTGATTCTGCGATTGTACCGGCTGCTTGTTTTGCATTTTGTTATAGGCAAATACGGCAACCAAAGCAATCAGCAATACAATGATTTTATTTTTATTCATAACAATCTCAAAAAAAATGCCCGATTCTGCATCGGGCATATCAACTATTTAGAAAGGATATTTATCACGAAAACGTGAGTCGCTATTATACACGCTTCGTAAAATTTTAAGGGAATTTTACGCCGAAGGCCGTCTGAAACTTTTCAGACGGCCCAGATACTCAACGGCGGTATTTCATTTCAGTCTTCATATCGTCCAAAATACGTTTGACGTTGTGTTCCAATACATCCTCCACCAAGCCCGGCGCCTGCTCGTTCAGCATTTGCTGCAACTGGTAAGTGAACAAGGCCATTTGTTTTTGCACGGCAATCCGAATCATGCCATTGACCGCATCGGCCACATGGGGGCGCAACCGCTTAATCAGACGCTCGGTCAAATCTTTTTCAGAAACGCAGAATACTTCCCGACGACCGATCGCCTGCGGGTTCAATACATTGATATGGACATTGATAGCCGGTTCTTGCTCAAGGCCGTCTGAAACCGCCTCTTCAGCCGCTTCCGCATCATCATTTTCCGGTTTTTCAGTTTCTTCCACTTCAGGCATATCAAAATCTACGGCACCTGATTTCGGATTTAGTCTGACGGTTCGCGTTGATTCAATATGACGCTCTGAAGCCGCAGCCTGCAATGCCGATTGCGCACTCAACCAGTTGTCCTGCAAAACTACCATCGCATCGGTTTCCACTGCTTCGCCATCGTCGGCCAAGGCAGTATTGTGTTCCAACTGCCAGCGGTACAAATACTCTTCCAGCACTTTTTCACGATTGCCGGCATCCAGTTTATATTCTTTTTTAGACGTGGTTTTGGTCGCGGTATCGACAGCTTCGTCCGATTTTTTGACCAATGGCGCATGAGTCGGCGCAGTATTGAATTGTCGTGCCTGACGCAATCTTTCCAGGCGTTTTTCCCAATTCAGGTCTTCTTCCTCGAGGGCTGTAGGGTCAAGACGGTTGTTTTCCATAATAATCTCGTTTTTTCATTTTTATTGTGAACCGCATTCAAACAAAAAACACTTGAACTGCGGCCGATGGTTGGACATATCCGGCAAGCCGGCGCAAGCGTCACATTTTAATATTAATTCACTATATAATCACTATTTTATTTAATACTCAAGGATACATCATGAGCAGCATCGAACAACGCCTCGAATATCTGGAAGAGGCCAACGACGCTTTGCGTATGCAAAACCACGTCCTCGCCACCGCACTCAAAGGCCTTATCCGCTCCCTGCCCTCCGACATGGCCAACGATGCCGTAGAATCCATCCAGCTTGCCTTTGAAGATGCGTTGGCGGAATTGAGCTACGAAGACAGTCCGCATACCGACCTCTTCCATGACGTAACCTACGCATTTTTCCGAGAAAAAGACCACTGATTTCGGCTAGCATGTTCGCAAAATTATGCTAAACTAAGATTTTATCCGTTAACATTTTATTAAGAAAGCACATATCATGAACATGAAAAAATGGCTGGCCACTGCCCTCGCTTGTTCCGCCCTTGCCCTGACTGCCTGCGGCGGTCAAAGCAACAATGCTTCTGCTCCTGCCGATAAAGTGTACCGTGTCGGCTCCAACGCCGAGTTTGCCCCATTTGAATCTTTGGATTCTGCAGGCAAAGTGGAAGGTTTTGACGTTGACTTGATGAATGCCATGGCTAAAGCCGGCAACTTCAAAGTCGAATTCAAACACCAGCCATGGGAAAGCCTCTTCCCTTCTTTGAACAACGGCGACGTGGACATCGTTATGTCCGGCGTAACCATCACTGACGACCGCAAACAAAGCATGCTCTTCAGCGATCCATACTTTGAAATCACCCAAGTTGTCCTCGTTCCAAAAGGCAAAAAAGTAGCCTCTTCCGAAGACCTGAAAAACATGGCCAAAGTCGGCGTGGTAACCGGCTACACCGGCGACTTCTCCGTTTCCAAACTCTTGGGCAACGACAATCCGAAAATCGCCCGCTTTGAAAGCGTTCCCCTGATTATCAAAGAATTGGAAAACGGCGGCCTGGATTCCGTAGTTAGCGACAGCGCGGTTATTGCCAACTATGTGAAAAACAACCCGACTAAAGGCTTGGATTTCATCTCCCTGCCTGACTTCACCATCGAAAACTACGGTATCGCTGCACGCAAAGGCGACGAAGCCACCATCAAAATGTTGAACGATGCGCTGAAAAAAGTACGCGAAAGTGGCGAATACGACAAAATTTACGCCAAATACTTTGCTAAAGAAGGCGAAAAAGCCGAAGCAGCCAAATAATTCTGGTATGACTTCTTAAACTAAAGGCCGTCTGAAAATTTTTCAGACGGCCTTTAATCTGGTTAACGCCATTAAACGCAAGCGCCCCCTATAATCCGCTTGTTTTTATCCTTCAAATGAAAGACACGCCATGATCAAACCCGTTATCCTCAGTCTCGCTGCCGCAACTGCTTTGGCCGCCTGCTCCGCTTCTGAAAAACAAGAATCTCCTAACGTCGGCGTGGCCAATCCGGCTTCCGAATTCTGCGTCAAACAAGGCGGCAAATCCGAAATCAAAAAAGACAAAGACGGTGGCGAATACGGCGTGTGCCACTTGCCTGACGGTAAAGTCGTTGAAGAATGGGAATATTTCCGTCAGCACAACAAATAATTGTTCAATCATAGAAAAGGCCGTCTGAACCCAAGTTTCAGACGGCCTTTTTATTTAAACAACGATTATTTTACTTCCAATTTGGTCACCCCGCCCATATACGGTTGCAACGCAGCAGGAACATTAATGCTGCCGTCGGCATTTTGATGGTTTTCCAATACCGCCACCAAAGTACGGCCGACAGCCAAGCCTGAGCCGTTCAAAGTATGTACCAAACGGTTTTTACCGTTTTCATCTTTGAAACGCGCTTTCATGCGGCGTGCTTGGAAATCTTCGCAGTTGGAGCAGCTGGAAATTTCACGATAAGTATTTTGCGCAGGAACCCAAACTTCCAAGTCGTAGGTTTTGGTTGCGCCGAAGCCCATGTCGCCGGTACACAAAGTGATCACGCGGTATGGCAGTTCCAACGCTTTCAAAATATTTTCAGCGTGTCCGACCATTTCTTCCAGCGCTTCGTATGATTTTTCCGGATGAACGATTTGCACCATTTCCACTTTGTCGAATTGGTGTTGGCGAATCAAACCGCGCACGTCTTTACCGTATGCACCCGCTTCGGAGCGGAAACATGGGGAATGCGCAGTCAATTTCAACGGCAAATCGCTGCCGGCTACGATGCTGTCGGCAACAGTATTGGTCAGCGTTACTTCGGCGGTCGGAATCAGATATTGCGTTTTCTTGCTCTCGTCACCGCCGCGGGTAACGTGGAACAAATCTTCTGCAAATTTAGGTAGTTGGCCTGTGCCCTGCAGGGTCAGATCATCCACAATGTAAGGCGTGTAATGTTCGGTATAGCCATGTTTCAGCGTGTGCGTATCCAGCATAAACTGAGCCAAAGCGCGATGCAGGCGGGCGATTTGGCCTTTCATCACGGTAAAGCGCGCGCCTGACAGCTTCGCACCGCCTTCAAAATCCAAACCCAAAGGCTCGCCCAAATCAACATGGTCTTTGATTTCAAAGTCAAATTCTCGCGGCGTGCCGACTTTGCGGACTTCAACGTTTTCAGTTTCGTCTTTACCGACAGGCACACTTTCGTGCGGCAGGTTCGGAATGGTCAACAACCATGCGTCCAATTCTTTCTGAACAGCATCCAAATCAGCGGCAGCCTGCTCCAAATCCACTTTGATTTGAGCAACCTGATCCATCGCAGCTTGAGCTTCTTCGTGTTTGCTTTGGCCTTTCAACGCGCCGATCTGTTTGGAAATACTGTTGCGCGAAGCCTGCAACTCTTCTGTTTTCACTTGAACAGCTTTGCGTTGCTCTTCCAAAGCGTTAAAACGCGCGGTATCAAACTCATAACCGCGTGCGGCCAAACGTTCGGCAACTGCGGCGGTATTGCTGCGGAGCAATTGGATGTCTAACATTGTTTTCTCTCGTTAAGATTCAGAATGGCATTATTGTAAACCAATTTAAAGATATTTTCACAGCGACAGGCCGTCTGAAAACAAAAAACGCCCCTGCAAAAAGCAGGAGCGTTTTTTAAGAATCCTGGCACGCCCACGGGGATTCGAACCCCGGTTGCCGCCGTGAAAGGGCAGTGTCCTAGGCCTCTAGACGATGGGCGCGTAACCGAAGCGCGAACTATACAGAAAGCCTTTTCTTCTGTCAACGCCTTTACTGCATTTTTAAAGATACTGCCGATTTCCGTATGTTATTTTCCCTGTATAATGCCGGTTTTAATAAAAAGGAAAACTCGCCATGTGGTTTAAGCAAATCAGTTTTTATCCGCTCAACAAAGACAAGTTGCCCGAATTGGAAGTCCTTGCCGACAAATTGGCGCAATCCGAATTTGCCCATTGTCAGGGTTTGGACTGGTTTAGCGAAGGCTTTGCCACGCCGGTTTCCTTTTCGCCCGAGCTGGTTTTTCCTGCCGATTACACTTGGCGCGTTGCTTTGAAAAAAGAAGAAAAAGTCCTGCCTGCCGGCGTGA